>DATKLH010000616.1:0-2701 GCA_035542515.1 Casimicrobiaceae bacterium | reverse complement strand
TGAATGGATTCGGCGTTGCGGGCTACCGCGCCGCTCAACCTTCGATCAGCCGCTTCTCGGCCTTGGCGAGGCCGGCGGGCTTGCCGAGCAGGACCACGGCGTCCCCCGGCTCGAAGATCCACTCGCGTTGCGCCGGCTGCGAGCGGGCGCCCTTGCGACGCACGCCGGTCACCTCGGCGAGTCCGACAAGCTTGAGATCGCCGAGCTGGCGACCCACCGCGTAAGCGCGTTCGGACAACACGACGGTGTGCAGTCGCGGCTGCAGGTTCTCCGCCGCGTCGGCGGAATCGGTGACGCCGTGGAAGAAGCCGCGGAACAGTCCGTAGCGCTCCTCGCGGATGGTGCGGATGTTGCGCAGCACGCGGTTGAGCGGCACGCCGACCAGCATCAGCGAATGCGACGCGAGCATCAGGCTCCCTTCGAGAATCTCCGGCACGACCTCCGTCGCACCGGCGTCCATCAACTTGTCGATCTCGCTGTCGTCGAGCGTCCGCACGATGACGGGGAGCTCCGGCCGCACCTGCTGCACGTTGTGCAGGATGCGCAGCGCGACCGCGGTGTCGGCGAAGGTGATCACCAGGGCGCGCGCCTTGTGGAGGCCCGCCGAGACGAGCACCTCGCGTCGCGCCGCATCGCCGTAGACCACCATGCTTCCGGCTTCCGCGGCCTCGCGCACGCGGTCCGGATCGCTGTCGAGCGCGAGATACGCGATGTCCTCGCGCTCGAGCAGGCGCACCAGGTTCTGACCGCTGCGGCCGTAACCGCACACGATCACGTGGTCCTGGCGCGCCATGGTCGTGGCCGCGAGCTGGGTGAGCTGTGCGGCGCGGGCAAGCCAGTCGTTGGCGGTGAGCTTGCGCACCAGCGGCTCCGCGAACTGGATGAGCAGCGGCGCGGTGAGCATCGACAGCAGCATCGCGGCGAGCACCGCCTGCGTGAACGCGGCGTTCATGAAGCCGTAATCCGATCCGAGGGTGATCATCACCAGCGCCAGCTCACCGGCTTGCGCGAGATAGAACCCGGTGCGCAGCGCGGTGGCCAGCGGCGAGCGGAACGCCCGGGAAAGGACCACCACGAGCAGCAGCTTCGCGAGCACGGGAACCACCAGCAGCAGCAGGACCAGTCCGGCGTTGGAGATCGCGGCGCGCAGATCGAGCGACATGCCGACGGTGACGAAGAACAATCCGAGCAGCACGTCGCGAAACGGCTTGATGTCCTCCTCGACCTCGTAACGGAATTCGGTTTCCGCGATGAGCATGCCGGCGAGGAACGCGCCGAGGCCGAGCGACAGCCCCGCCATCTGCGTGAGCGCTGCCAGGCCGAGTGTCACGAGCAACACATTGAGCACGAACAGCTCGGGTGAGCGCAGTCGCGCGACGAGCGTGAACCAGGCCCGCATCGGCCGCTGCCCGAGATAGAGGATCAGCGTCAGCGCGATGGCGGCCTTTGCAGCGCCGAGCCCGAGCGCGGTCATCAAGTCCTTGCCGCCGGTGGACAGCGTCGGGATGATGATGAGGAACGCCACCACGGCAAGATCCTGGAACAGCAGGATGCCCATGATGTCGCGTCCGTGCGGCGTGCCGAGCTCGGAGCGCTCGGCGAGCATCTTGGACACGATCGCGGTGGAGCTCATCGCCAGCGCGCCGCCGAGCAGCAGGCCCGTGCGCCATGTGAAGCCCATGAGCGGCATCACGACAACTGCCGCGAGCGTGGTGATCGCGACTTGCGCGAGGCCGAGCCCGAACACCGCGCGCCGCATGATGCGCAGCTGCGGCAAGCTGAACTCCAGGCCGATGCTGAACATCAGGAACACGATGCCGAACTCGGCCAGCTCGCGGACCTGCTCGACGTCGGGCACCCAGCCCAGCGCATGCGGTCCCATCGCTATCCCGATGAGCAGGTAGCCGAGGATCGCGGGCAGGCGCACCAGCCGGAACACCGCGACCACGCACACTGCTGCTGCGAGCAGGACCAGGATCAGGCGCAGCATGTCGGGCATGACTGGGGAGCGGCCGTAAGCGTGGGTGTCGGCGATGTCGCGCGGGCGCCCCGAAGCATAACGGAAGCGCCGCGCGATTCAGTGCCCCGCGAAGGTGCGTCGTGCGGCGAGTCGATCGCGCCCCCGCGTATACTCGCGGCATGCCCAACGAAGCGAACCCGGCCGCCGTGTCGAAGCCCGCCAGCGGGCATGTCGTCGACCGGGCGCGCGCATTGGCGCTCGCCCGCAACGTACTGCACATCGAAGCTTCTGCGATCACTTCGCTCGCCGAGCGCCTGGGAGATCCGTTCATCGCCGCGTTGGAATCGATCGCGCGGTGCAGCGGGCGTGTGGTGGTCACCGGCATCGGCAAGTCCGGTCACGTCGCGCGCAAGCTCGCCGCAACGCTCGCTTCCACCGGCACGCCGGCGTTTTTCGTCCATGCCGCGGAAGCGAGCCACGGCGATCTGGGCATGATCGCGTCCGACGATGTCGTCGTCATGTTGTCCAACTCCGGCGAGACCGACGAGCTCACGCTGCTCATGCCGCACCTCAAGCGGCAGGGCGCGCATGTGATCGCGATCACCGGCAACGAGCACAGCTCGCTCGCGCAAGCCGCCGACATCCATCTCGACGCGGCAGTAAGCAGCGAAGCGTGTCCACTCGGCCTGGCGCCTACCGCGAGCACCACGGCCGCGCTCGCCCTGGGCGATGCGCTCGCGC
>DATKLH010000615.1:0-2850 GCA_035542515.1 Casimicrobiaceae bacterium | reverse complement strand
TTTCCGAGTGATCCATGCAACCCGACCGCACTGCCGAGCTCACCCGCCTGCTGCACGAGCGCATCCTCGTGATGGACGGTGCGATGGGCACGATGATCCAGCAGCACCGCCTGGGTGAAGAGGATTTCCGCGGCGCGGTGGCGTGCGGGTTGCACGGTCACGGTTGCGAAGTGAAGGGCGACAACGACCTGCTCGTTCTCACCCAGCCCGACATAGTCCGCTCGATACACGACGCGTATCTCGAGGCTGGCGCCGACATCATCGAGACCAACACGTTCTCGGCCACGCGGATTGCGCAGGCCGACTACCGACTCGAAACGCGCGCGAGCGACATCAATGCAGCCGCGGCGCGCCTTGCGCGCGAGTGCGCCGATCGCTTTAGCGCACGCACGCCGCGCAAGCCCCGGTTCGTCGCCGGCGCGCTGGGTCCCACCAATCGCACCGCTTCGATCTCGCCCGACGTCAACGATCCGGGTGCGCGCAACGTCACCTTCGATCAGCTTGTCGAAGCTTACAGCGAAGCGGCCGACGCGCTGATCGACGGCGGTGTCGACCTGCTGCTGGTCGAGACGGTGTTCGACACGCTCAACGCAAAGGCGGCGCTGTTCGCGATCGCGGATGTGTTCGCGCGTCGCCCGCACCGGTTGCCGCTGATCGTCTCGGGCACCATCACCGACGCTTCGGGTCGCACGCTGTCGGGCCAGACGCCCGAAGCGTTCTGGTACTCGGTGCGTCACTCCGAGCCCCTCGCGGTCGGCCTCAATTGCGCGCTCGGCGCAGCGCTGATGCGACCGTACCTCGAGGAAATCGCGCGCGTCGCCGATACGTTCGTGTCGTGCTATCCCAACGCGGGACTGCCCAACCCGATGTCGGACACCGGGTACGACGAAATGCCCTCGCAGACGGCGAGGCTGCTCGGCGATTTCGCTCGCAGCGGACTGGTCAACATCGTCGGTGGATGCTGCGGCACCACGCCCGAGCACATTCGTGCGATCGCGGCAGCCGTGGACGGCGTGCCGCCCCGCAAGCTGCAGTCCGAGGCGCTTGTTGCAGCGTGAAGGTCTCCTGAATGACGGGGCCAGGAGATCGCTGAAAACCATTCGACACCTCGTTGTCGGTTACCGCGCTCCATGAAAACAGCTTCAGACGTCATTCCGGCGAAAGCCGGAACCCAGCGACTTCCGGTGAAGCACGCGGAAACGTTCAAGTCGCTGGGTCCCGGCGTGCGCCGGGACGACGCCAGGTGCTTTGCATGTGCTCGTTTCATGCCGAACAGCAACAACGTCTTGCGGAACGCATAGCTCAAGATTGATCGCCTTAGGCACCCGCCCCATGCGCCTCGCCGGCCTCGAGCCGCTCGTCATCGGCGACGACGCGCTGTTCGTGAACGTCGGCGAGCGTACCAACGTCACCGGCTCGAAGGCTTTCGCGCGACTGATCCTGTCCGGCGACTACACCGGCGCGGTGGAAGTCGCCCGCCAGCAAGTCCAGAACGGTGCGCAGGTCATCGACGTGAACATGGACGAGGCGATGCTCGATTCGCGCGCGGCCATGGTGCGCTTCCTGAGCCTCATCGCGTCTGAACCGGACATCGCACGCGTGCCGGTGATGATCGACTCGTCGAAATGGAGCGTGATCGAGGCGGGCCTCAAATGCGTGCAGGGCAAGCCGATCGTCAACTCCATCTCGCTCAAGGAAGGGGAGACCGAGTTCCTGCGCCAGGCGACTCTGGTGCGCCGCTATGGCGCGGCGGTGGTCGTGATGGCCTTCGACGAAAAGGGGCAGGCCGACACGCTCGAGCGGAAAACCTCGATTGCGCGACGCTGCTACGACCTGCTGGTCGATCGCGTCGGCTTTCCACCCGAGGACATCGTGATCGATCCCAACGTGTTCGCGATCGCCACCGGCATCGAGGAGCACGAGAACTACGCGGTCGATTTCATTCGCGCCACCGCGTGGATCAAGCAGCACCTGCCGCACGCGAAGGTGTCGGGCGGCATCAGCAACGTGAGCTTCAGCTTCCGCGGCAACGATCCGGTGCGCGAGGCGATCCACACCGTGTTCCTCTATCACGCGATCCGCGCGGGCCTGACCATGGGCATCGTCAACGCCGGCCAGCTCGGCGTGTACGACGAGCTCGATGGGCAGCTGCGCGACCTGGTCGAGGACGTGGTGCTGAACCGCAAGAGCGCGCGCAATCCCAATCCCACCGAGCGCCTCGTGTCGTTCGCGGAGAACTACAAGGCGCAGGGTCGCAAGCCCGAGGAAGACCTCGCGTGGCGCAACGCGAGCGTCGAGGAGCGGCTTGCGCACGCACTGGTCAAGGGCATCGCCAACTTCATCGTCGACGACACGGAGGAAGCTCGTCAGGCCGTGGCGCAACGCGGCGGCCGACCGATCGAGGTGATCGAGGGCCCGTTGATGGATGGGATGAACATCGTTGGAGACCTGTTCGGTGCCGGCAAGATGTTCCTGCCGCAGGTGGTCAAGAGCGCGCGTGTCATGAAGCAGGCGGTCGCGCATCTGGTGCCGTTCATCGAGGCCGAGAAGCGGGCCGGCGGCGCCGCAGTCGAGCCGAAGGGACGCATCGTGCTCGCGACGGTAAAAGGCGACGTGCACGACATCGGCAAGAACATCGTAGGCGTCGTCCTCCAGTGCAACAACTCCGACGTCATCGACCTGGGCGTGATGGTGCCGGCGCAGAAGATTCTCGATGCGGCGCGGAAGGAAAACGCCGACATGATCGGTTTGTCGGGCCTGATCACGCCGTCGCTGGAGGAAATGAGCCACTTCGCCCGCGAGATGCAGCGCCAGGAATTCGCCGTGCCGCTGCTCATCGGCGGCGCGACC
>DATKLH010000614.1:0-12937 GCA_035542515.1 Casimicrobiaceae bacterium | reverse complement strand
GGAGCGACTGGTCGGCATTCTCACAGAACGCGATGTCGTGTTCCGCGTCGTAGCCAGGGAGCGCGATCCGAAGAGCACCGCCATTTCGGAGGTGATGACGGTCAATCCGCAGACCATCGACCCGCGTGAATCGCTCGGGCGAGCCCTATTGATCATGCACGAGAACCGCTTCCGTCATCTTCCCGTCGTCGAGGAGGGCAAGCTGATCGGCGTGGTGTCGGCGCGCAGCGCGATGGATCCGGATCTCGAGGAATTCAATGTCGAGGAGCATCGGCGCAGGCACTACACGGCCCTTCGCTGAGGTGCGCGCGCGTCGATGGATCGAACGGCGGCGCCGCGGCTGCGCCCCAGCGCGAGTCGTAGCGCCGCCCGATGTTGGCCTACGTCTTGAACGGCCCTGGCACCCAATCGAAGCGCGAGGAATCGATCCCTACCAACTGACGTGCAGGAATCCCCTCATCGATCTTCCTCCCGAGTCTTGCGCGCACGTCGTGGTGCGCACGCGTGCAGAGCTGCAGCGATTGCAGTCAATCGACCAAATCGCGGAGGCGCGCGCGATGCGAGTTGCCCGGGTGGGTTTGGCGCGCTGCCGCTACGCGGCCGGAACGGCGTCCGCGGGTTGCGCGGCAGGACGCGCCGCTGCGGAGAGCTCCTCGTACGCCGACAACGCGTCGGCTGCATACATGAGCGAAGGACCGCCGCCCATGTACACCGCGACGGCGAGCGCTTCCTCGATTTCAGCGCGCGTCGCACCCAACCGGATGAGCGCTTTCACGTGAAAGCCCAGGCACGCGTCGCAGTGCGCAGCGACGCCCAGTGCGAGCGCGATCAGCTCCTTGGTCTTGCGGCTCAGCGCACCGTCGCGCAACGATGCCTCCGCAAGCGCATTGAACCCCTTCATGACGTCGGGAACGTCGGAGCGCAGCTTCGCGACCGACGCGCTGACCGACCGCGTGATCTCGCCAAACGCCTTGCTCATGACACACCATCTCCTCGACAAGGCCGACCCCGCCGGCGCCAAGGACGCCGGCGCACCATGCCGTTCACCTTTGGAGCATAGGCGCGAGCGAAATGCGAGGCGTTGACTCCGGTCAAAGCGGCGGAGAGCAGCGCATACACGATGGGGCCGTCGGTCGGCTCGAGGGTGTGCGCGGTCATGCACCGCCCGTGCGGCATGTCGGTGTCGCCGCCGATCAACGCCGCGTGCCGATCACGTAAACTCGGGTCGTCACGGCAACGGAGCCGCGTGGCGCACGAGCGCATCGTCTCCGTCGCCACTTTTTCGCAAAGGGCCGGACATGCTCAAAGTGCTGCTCCCTGTCGATGGCTCGGAAAACGCCCAGCGAGCCACGCAAAAGCTCATCGAGACGCTCGAATGGTACAAGGCCATGCCGGTCATCGAGCTGCTCGCCGTGCACACCCCGGTGCACCGCTATCCCAACATGAGCCTGGTCGTCAGCAAGGAGATGATCGACGGCTTTTACGCCGAGGAATGCGCCACGATGCTCGCGCCGAGCAGGAAGATCCTGGACGACGCACGCGTTCCTTATACGGCGCTCTGGCGCGTGGGTGCCATCGCCGAGACGATCGTGGAGCAGGCCAGGCAATCGGCCAGCAGCATGATCTACATGGGCACACGAGGCATGACCGGGCTCGCGAACATGGTGCTCGGCTCGGTGGCCACGCGCGTGCTCCACCTCGTGCACATTCCAGTGGTGCTCGTCCACTGAGCAGTCGCCGCGCGACGTCTCGGCGCGCTGTCGACGCTGGCTGAGCCTTGGCGCGGCATCGCGCCGATGGCGTGCGGGCGATCGACGGTTGCGTCCGATCAGCGGCGTGCCGCGGTCTTGCTGCCCGCCGCCTTGGACGGCGTCGCTCTGCGCGGCGAAGCGACGCCACGCACCAGCAGCACCGGAACCGGCGATTCGCGCACGACCGTTTCCGCATCGCTGCCGAGCAGGATGCGACGGATGCCTCGACGTCCGTGGGTGCCCAGCACGATAACGTCCGACTTCTGCTTGCGTGCCTGCTGCAGGATCGCGTGCGCCACGGTTTGTCCGCGGGTCTCCACGAGCAGGGGCCGCGCTTCCACACCGCGGTCGCGCGCAAGCGCTTCGGCTTTGGCGAGGATCTTGCGGCCGCCGTCGCGCAGCGACTGGAGGATCGACTCGATGTAGTTCGCCGGCGCGTAACCGACGCTGAGCGCGGGCGTGATGGCCATGTCGTCGACGATATGCAGAACATCGAGACTTGCCCGCTGATCCAGCGCGAGATCGAGTGCGGCCTTCAGGCCCCGCATGGAGGTGGGGCTGCCGTCGACGGTAACCAGGATGCGTCTGAACATGGGATGGCCTCTCGCAGGTCGGTGATCGAAGCTCGTGCGGCTTATTCGACGCTCGCAGCGCCGTTCGCGGCTTGAGCGGCGTCAACGTTGCATGGCGGAAGCCAGGGTATGACGCGGTGCGCTCGTTTCATTCGTGCACCGCAAGGATGTATTGCGCCATGACACGCGCTTCGCGATCGGGGATCTCGGGATGGGGCGGCATGTTCCAGGGGCCGCCGCCATGCTCGCCCTGCTTGATGACGCGCAGCACGTTGCGTCGTCCGTAGCTACGACCGCGATAGTGCCGCGCGATCTCGGCGTAGGCGGGGCCTGCCTTCGCTTGCGTTTCGTCGTGACAAATCGAGCATTTGTATCGCTGAAGGAGCACGTGCGGATCGGCCCCAGCCGCAGCGGTACCCGACTGCGCGTCAGCCGAAGCCGACGTCCCGATCAGCAGGAACGTCAGAAGCGCCCTAGCGATCCCCAGCCACGCGTTGCATGCACGTATCCTGTCGGGTCGTACACGGTTCATGGCGCTTGCCGGGGCGTTGTCGTTACGGTGGAAGCTGTCTACCACGATATCGATGGAGCGAAGGCGCCTCGCCGAAATTCATCATCCCGTGCGCGAGGTCGGCGACCGGTTCCAGAACGTGTACTTCTCCGCGACGCACGGCAACCGGGAGCTGGCGCACTGCATGTCCGATTCATGAACGACTCGAACAGCCCAGCGAGCGTAGACGGCGCATTCTGAACACAACGTCTCAAGGCAATTCTACGACGACAGCTGCGCACCGATGTGAACAAAGCCATCGTGGCGAAGCACTTGCAATCTTCTGCAACGCCTGCAGCGGTGTGATCGCGGCCGCCAACCGGGGCCAACGGGACAGCGATGCGGCTTCGTCGAGGTCGTCAGGCTTCGGAAATCCGGTCCATTACGATCGACACAAGGCCCTTCGAATCCAAGCCAAGCGACGTGGGGACGTAGAATCGCGTTCCGACCCCACGCAAGGGCGAGATCTCCCGTCGTTCGCGTCAATGGGCTGTCGGCCCGCCGGGGCCTCGGCGGTGCCCTCGGGTCCAGGCGGCATCGGCCACGTTGACCAGGGTCAAGACCTTCCGAACCGTCGCTAGGACAATGCCCGCATGAACCTCGCCACCTCCACCCCGCCGGCGCTCGCCGCCCTGGAATTCGACGCGCAGCTGGTCCGCAAATACGATGGCTTCGGTCCGCGCTACACCTCGTATCCCACCGCCGATCGCTTCAGCGGCGACTTCGGCGCCGCCGACTACGCCGCCGCGCTGGCCCGCAGAAATCGCGAGCGGCGCGGCCATCCGCTGTCGCTGTACGTGCATATTCCATTCTGCAACACGATCTGCTACTACTGCGCGTGCAACAAGATCATCACCCGCAACCGGGCGCATTCGGCGCGCTATATCGGCTACCTCGAGCGCGAGATCGCGATGGTCGGTGCGCTGGTCGAGGGCAGTCCGCCGGTGTCGCAGGTTCACTGGGGCGGCGGTACGCCGACCTTCCTCTCCCGCGAGGAGATGAGCACGCTGATGGGCGCGCTGCGCGGCCGCTTTCGTTTCGCGCAGGACACCGAGATCTCGATCGAGGTCGACCCGCGCAAGGTCGATCCGGAAACGGTCGAGTTCCTGGCCGAGCTCGGCTTCAACCGCATCTCGGTGGGCGTTCAGGACTTCGACAGCGAAGTGCAGCGCGCGGTGAATCGGATCCAGAGCGAGGCGGAGACGCGCACCGTGATCGATGCCGCGCGCGCCAACGGCTTCGTCTCGGTCAACGTCGACCTCATCTACGGGCTGCCCCGGCAGACGGTCGCCGGATTCGCGAAGACCCTCGAGAAGGTCATCGCCGCAGCGCCCGACCGCATCGCGCTCTACAGTTACGCGCACGTACCGCATCTGTTCAAGACCCAGCGGCAGATTGTCGCCGAGGAGCTGCCCGCGCCGGAGGCGAAGCTCGAAATCCTCGCGCTCGCGATCGATACGCTGACCGACGCCGGCTACAGCTACATCGGGATGGATCACTTCGCGAAGCCGCAGGACGAGCTTGCGGTGGCGCAGCGCGAAGGCAAGTTGCACCGCAACTTCCAGGGCTACTCGACGCGTCCCGACTGCGACCTGCTCGCATTCGGCATCTCGGCGATCGGCAAAGTGGGCGGCGTCTACGCCCAGAACGCGAAGACCATCGACGCCTACTACGAACGCCTCGACGATTCGGTGCTGCCCATCGTCCGCGGCATCGCGTTGAGCGAGGACGACGAGCTTCGTCGCGAGGTGATCCAGCGCGTGATGTGCGATTTCGCGCTCGACTTCGCGTCGATCGACGCAGGGTACGGCATTCGTTTCGAGGACTATTTCGCGCACGAGCTCGCGGTGTTGACGCCGCTGATCGACGATGGCCTGGTCCGCATGACTCGCAGGCGCGTCGAGGTGACTCCGCGCGGGCGACTGCTCGTTCGCGTGGTTGCCATGCAGTTCGACCGTCGCCTCCGCGAGGCCGCTGCGGCGGCTCGCTACTCGCGCGTCATCTGACAACGTCGAAAACAGGCAGCGGGGCCGCCGAACCGGCGTGCCCCGCCGTAAATTCCAGGAACGCGCAATGTCGTCGCGCGCTCCGGTCTCGCGTCGTGGACTAGGGATGCTTCTCGCTCTCGCGCTTGCGTCCGCGCGCGGACATGTCGGAGAGCTCCGCCAGCGGCAGCGCGAGATAACGCAGCATGTCGTCGAGCGTGATGATCCCCACGAGGATTCCGCTTGCGTCGACCACGGGAAGCCGGCGGATGTTCTTCATGATCATCAGGCGGATCGCATCGGCGTAGTCGTCCTTGTCCTCGATGGTGACCAGCTTCTGCACCAGCAGGTCGCTGAGCTTCACCGTATCGGCGTCGAGGCGTGCGGCGACCACTTCGATCACGATATCCCTGTCGGTGACGATGCCCACCGGTCGCCGACCCTTCGAAGTCTCGTCGACGACGACCAGCGTTCCGACGTGCGACTTGCGCATCTGCTCGGCGGCATCCGCGATCGTGGTGTCCGGCGTGGCACAGACCACGTTGAGATTGCACAGTTGACCGATGTACATGAGGGCTCGCGATGTTTGGGGGGAAAAGGTGCGCCAGCTCCCGGATCGCTCGATCGCTGGCCGGCACATTCGCATGCTAAAGGATGCACCTTCGGTGCCGTTGATCGTAGTCAAGCGGCCGACCGGGGTATTTCATGGGTCCATGGAGAACCGTCGTTCGACGCAAACCCGACCGCGTAGCTGAATGCGACATGTTTTACCTGCGAGTGTTGTCCGCAGGCGCGTGCATCCGGCCCCACGGGACCTGCGTTGTCATGCGCCATGCCCGCCACTTCGTCAGGCAAGCTCGACCGATTGCAGGTAGTCCGGGACCACGCAGTCCCAGTGCAGCGCCTCGGTGATGCGCAAGCGCAGGGCGTCCGCGGCATCCGGTTCGCCATGCGTGAGGAAGGTTCGTCGCGGCGGAGCCTGGAATGCGCCGAGCCAGTCGAGGATCTCCGCATAGTCGGAGTGCGCGGAAAGCGTCTCGATCATCGCAATCTCGGCTCGCACCGGAACATACTCGCCGAAGAGCTTGATCGAAGGGGCGCCCTCCACAAGCGCGCGCCCGCGAGTGCCCGCGGCCTGGAAGCCGGTGAACAGGATGGTATTGCGCGCATCCGGTGCCAGCGCATGAAGATGGTGCAGGACCCGTCCGCCGGTGGCCATGCCGCTTGCCGCGATGATCAGCTTGGGCCACGGATTGGCATCGAGGGCCTTGGATTCGTCCACGCGTGAGGCGATGGTGACTCCGCGACACATCGCCTCGCACTGGTCGCGGGTGAGGCGATGTTCGTCGTGATAGCGAACGTACAGCGCGGTCGCGTCGACGGCCATCGGGCTGTCCAGATAGACCGGCAGCGTCGACGGTATGCGTCCATCCTTCTTCAGGAGATGGGTCAGGTAGAGCAGTGCCTGAGCGCGTCCCACCGCGAACGATGGCACGATCACCACGCCGCCGCGTGCTGCGGTCCGGGTGACGGTCTCGGCGAGCTGGCGAGCCGGGTCGCTCGCGTCGTGCAGACGGTTGCCGTACGTCGATTCCAGCACGAGGTAGTCGGCGCCGTTCACGCGAGTCGGCGGCCGCATGATCAAGTCGTGCGGACGTCCCAGATCGCCGCTGAACAGGATGGTGCGGCCTTCGGCGGTGACGAGCACCACGGCGGCGCCCAGCAGGTGTCCGGCCGGCAGGAACTGTACGCGAACGCCCTGCAAGACCTCGAATGCCTCGCCAAACGCTACCGGCGATAGGCGCTTCAGCGATTGCTCGGCCTCGATCTGCGTGTACAGCGGCAACGCCGGCGCGTGCTTGGAATAGCCGTGACGGTTCGCGTGCTCGGCGTACTCCTCCTGCAGGTGGCCGCTGTCCGGAAGCAGTATTCCGCACAGCGCCTGCGTTGAATCGGTGCAATAGGCCCTGCCCGCAAATCCCTGCCGGACCAGCAACGGGAGGTAACCGCTGTGATCGAGATGGGCATGGGTGAGCACGAGCGCGTCGATGCTGCTCGCCTGCACCGGCAGCGGCTCCCAGTTTCGCAAGCGCAATTGCTTGAATCCCTGGAAGAGCCCGCAATCGATCAGCAGCCGCTTGCCCGCGGCTTCGAGCAGGTACTTCGATCCGGTGACCGTGCCGGTTGCACCGAGGAACGTCAGTCGCATCGCGGCAGCCTTGGCCGAAGGGTCACATGCGCGGACAGCGTTCGCCCTTGCAAGCGCGCCCGGCGCATTGGCTGGGTGCGTCGACGCACCGGCACGACGGCATCAGCGATGCCAGCTCACTCGCACGCTGTAGTCGGCGGCGCCGTAGCGGACGTCGAGCCGGCCCTCGTAGGCGGCGCGCAGGGCCTCACCGAGATACTGCGGCAATTCGATATCGGTGGTCGATACGTCGATGCGGTGGGCGGATGCTTCGACGCTGACCACGCGCTGGATCGGAAACGCGATTCTCTGTTGCTCGGCCATTACGGCGATGAACTCGAGCAGCTCTGCACGATGGTCCTCCGCGAAGGTGCCATCGATCGACAACGTGCCGGCAGGTTCGTCGTCCGCGATGCGACGGCACGCGGGGCAGACTTGCGTCGCGGAGCCGCGCGGCGCGAGCGTCCACGTCCAGCGCCCGAACAGGTACACCGCTCCGCACTCCGGACAATGCGTGGGAGCACGATAGCTGCCGGGGATGGCGTAAGGATCGAGGCGCGTTTGCGCGGGCGCGTCGACATGGGCGACGTTTGCTGTGTGCGCGAGCGTTGCAGGCGTTGCGCTGCCGATTGGGCGGAGCATGGCGGGCCTTCGGGTCTGGGGGCTATGGTCGTCAGCATGCCGCGGCGTTGTGCTATGCACGTTGACGCGCATCAATCCGAACGTGGCGATTGGTGCGGCGGGAGCGAACCGGCAAAGCATTGATGCAACGCAATGAGCGATGGCGCCGCGGTTGGCATGCTTGTCTTGTCGTCGCGAGCATGGCGGAAGATTCGATGATCGCATTGCATAACGGCAGTCACAGGCGTGAGGAAAGCGAGCCGCTCAAGCTCGAGCATGAGCTGCGGGTCAAGCTCGAGGAGCTGCGTCACGTCGAATTCCAGGCTGCGCTGGAAGCCGCGGTTCGATCCACTCCGAGCGAAGAGGTCCGACCCGAGCCAACGCTCGACGATCCGGTGACGCGCAGACACGTGCACGCCATCCAGGACATCGACGAGGCATTGGCGCGCATCGACGCCGGGCACTTCGGCGTGTGCATCGAATGCGGCGAGTCGATCGGCACAAGGCGCCTGCTGGACTTTCCCACCACGCAGCGCTGCGCTACCTGCCAGGAGATGTACGACCACGCGTTTCGGCACGCGCATCCCACGCACTAAGAGCGCCGCGCCCGCGCGTGGCGCGGGCCTCCGCAGTCGGGAGGCACTCGGACGGACGCGAACGACGTTCGCGTGCGGTCGGTGTCACTCGTCGGGCCCTTGTCGGGCCAATGCCCGACACCTTTGAGCGCGTCGTCGTCCGTCGCCGACTTTACGTCGACCGACCGCCTGTCGCGCTCCAGCGGAGGCGACCGTACTTCTTAGTTCTTAGGGAAGCCTCGAGCTTCCCCAAGCCACCGCACGGCGCGAGTTCAGCGCAGCACGAGCACGGGAATCGTGCTGTGCGTGAGCACCTTCTGCGTTTCGCTGCCGAGCACCACGGCCGATAACCCTCGCCGTCCGTGCGACGCCATGCAGATCAGGTCGCACTTGTGCCGCTTCGCGGCGCTGATGATCTGGTGATAGATGTCGTCGCCTTCGACGAGCTGCGTCGCAACGCTCACACCGCTCTCCCCGGCGAGCTTGGCGATCTTGCCGAACAGCTTGTCGGCTTCGGCCTTGGCCTGGCGGTGGTGCGCTTCCTCGAGGATGTCTTCCGAAGGCCCGAAGGTGCCGTACGGACTTCCGGCGAAGCTCGGATACACGTGCACTGCGGTGATCTTGCCGCCGGTGAGCTTGGCGAGATCGATGGCTTCCTTGACGGCGCGATCGGACAGCGACGAACCGTCGCTGGGAACGAGAATGTTGCTGAACATGACAGGATCTCCTGGCGGTGGCGAGCCCTGGCTCGGCTCGACTTCATTCTCGACGAGTAACGGGGGTCGTCTCTTGATCTACGCCAAGGCGCGTGCGCGACCTGGCCGGCTCGCCCGCGCTCGCCTGCGCCCGACGCACCTTTTCCTGCGTGCGCGACCTGCGCGCGCAGTCCGCGGGGTACGAAGCGCCTTCGTTCCCCTGCTACTTGAGTCCCTGTAGCGCGAGCTTGCGGCGGATGAACGCGATCTGGGTGGCCAGGGGAAGCTGCTTGGGACACACGTCGTGGCACGCGAGCAGCGACATGCAGCCGAACACGCCGTCGTCGTTGCCGACCAGCTCGTAGAACTGAGCATCTTCGCGCGTGTCGCGTGGATCGAGCCTGAAGCGCGCGATCTTGTTCAACCCCACCGCGCCGACGAAATCCGGACGCATGCGCGCGGTGCCGCAGCCGGCCACGCAGCATCCGCATTCGATGCAACGGTCGAGCTCGTAGATCTCCTGCGCCAGCTCCGGCTCCATGCGCTCCTCGATCTTCGAGAGGTCGGGATCGTCGTGGCGCATATGAACCCAGGTGTGCAGCCGCTCGCTCATCGCGCGCATCCACTTGCCGGTGTTCACCGAAAGGTCGCCGATGAGCTCGAAACCGGGCAGCGGCGCAAGCGTGATCGTGGAGCCCAGATGACTGGTGAGCGTGCGACAGGCGAGGGTGGGACGACCGTCGATCATCATGGCGCAGCTTCCGCAAATGCCCGCGCGGCAGACGAAGTCGAACTGCAGCGTCGGGTCCTGCTTCTCGCGGATCTCGTTCAGCGCGATGAACAGCGTCATGCCGTCGGCTTCCTCGACCGAATAGCTTTGCATGCGCGGGATGCTGCCCGACTGGTGCGGGTTATAGCGCACGACGCGGATGGTGAGCTTGCGCGCCGCGGTCGCGCGCGGCACTACGGCGGTGACGGTGGCGTCGGTCATGCGGGCACCTTGGGAGTCGGCACGGCGGGACGCGCCTGTGCGAAGTCGTCGATTCTTTCGTTGCCGCTGCGGAAGCGTTCCGGCAACAGCGCGTCGTAGGGCATGAGTGCGCGCTGGATCTCGATGCGCGAAGCGCCAACCATGGAGTGTCGTAGGCCGTCGACAACACGCGCGCGTTCCGGCGTCGCCGGATGCTCGATGTAGTCCTTGGCGCCATAGCCGCGCCATCCCGGCGGCAGCTCCATCGCCTTGACGTCGAGCATCTCGTACGCGAGCGTTGGCTGCACGGCTTCGGCCTTGGGCCAGGTCGCGAGCGTGCGCGACAACCATTGCGCGTCATCGCGTCGCGGGAAGTCCTCGCGGAAGTGCGCACCGCGACTTTCGGTGCGGGTGAGCGCACCGCACGCGATGCACAACGCCACCTTGAGCATTTTTTGCACGCGATAGGCGGTCACCAGCTCGGGGTTGGCGCCGCGCGCCGATGAGCGCAGGCCGATGGAGCGGCTGCGCGCCAGCAACGCTTTCAACTCCTCGACCGCCTGCCCGAGCACCTCGCCGTTGCGGAAGATGCCGACCTTTTGCGTCATCAGGTCCTGCATGCTCGCACGCAGGGCGCTTGCATCCTCCTTGCCGGCGCCCGAGGCAAGACGCGCGAGCATCGCCTCGTCGCGTCGCAGCGCGTCGCGCACAAGCGTTTCCGACAGCCTGATATCGTTCTCGGGGCGATCGCAGAAATCGGCGATGAACTCGCCGACCAGCATTCCGGCGACGATCGTTTCGGCGACCGAATTGCCGCCCAGCCGGTTGAAGCCATGCATGTCCCAGCATGACGCTTCGCCGGCTGAGAACAGGCCCTTGAGCGTCGGGCTCTCGCCGGTGTGGTCGGTGCGCACGCCGCCCATGGTGTAGTGCTGCGCCGGGCGCACCGGAATCAGCTGCACCGCAGGGTCGATGCCGAGGAAGTGCTGGCAGATCTCCTTCACTTCGCGCAGGTTGCCCTCGATGTGCTTGCGGCCGAGCAACCTGATGTCGAGCCACAGGTGCTCCCCGAAGCGCGACTTCACGCCCTTGCCGAGCCGGATATGCTGTTCCATCCGTCGCGACACCACGTCACGCGAGGCGAGCTCCTTCTTCTCCGGCTCGTAATCGGGCATGAAGCGATGGCCGTCGACGTCGAGCAGCAGTCCGCCGTCGCCGCGACACCCCTCGGTCATCAGGATGCCCGCCGGAAAGATGGTCGTCGGATGGAATTGCACCGCTTCCATGTTGCCGAGCGACGCGACGCCGGTTTCCAGCGCGATCGCCGCGCCGATGCCTTCGTTGATCACGGCGTTGGTCGTCGCGCGGTAGATGCGACCCGCGCCGCCGCTCGCAATCGCCGTGGCCTTCGCCACGTACGCCGACAATTCCCCGGTGACCAGATCGCGCACCACCGCGCCGTAGCAGCGTCCGCCATCGTGGATGAGCGAGAGCGCTTCGACGCGCTCGTGCACTGGAATCTCGCTTGCGATCGCGCGATCGCTCACCGCGAACAGCATCGCATGCCCGGTTCCGTCGGAGACGTAGCAGGCGCGCCACTTCTTGGTGCCGCCGAAATCGCGCTGTGCGACCAGGCCGTGCGCCTCGTCGCGTTCGGTGATGGTGACCTTCTGGCCGTTGATGACCACTTCGCGATCGCCGCGTCGCACGCGACTCCAGGGAACACCCCACGCAGCGAGCTCGCGCACCGCTTTCGGCGCGGTGTTGACGAACATGCGCACCACTTTCTGGTCCGCACCCCAGTCGCTGCCGCGCACGGTGTCCTCGAAGTGCACGTCCTCGTTGTCGCCCGATCCCTTGATGACATTACCCAGGCTCGCCTGCATGCCACCCTGAGCGGCGGCCGAGTGCGACCGCTTCGGCGGCACGAGCGAGAGCACCAGCGCGTCGTGGCCACGACGCTTGGCGGCGATGGCGAGGCGCAGTCCGGCGAGGCCGCCGCCGATCACCAACACGTCGGTATGAACGATTTTCATGGTTGTGCGCGCCCTATGACGGTCACCGGCGCGATGTGTGCGGCGGGTGTGGCGGCCGCCGACGCGGGCGTGTAGCGCTCGCCGTAGCGGTCCTGATGCTCGATCCCGATCTTGATGTACGCGGCCAGGGTAGCGGCTCCGAGCACCAGGAAGAACGCCGTGATGACCCACTTGACGATCTTCAACCGATGGCGCGTGACCGTAGCGTCCTTGCCCATGAACCAGCCCCACTTCACCGCCAGGCGGTAGAGGCCGATGGTGCCGTGCACTTCGACGGCGAGCAGCAGCACGATGTAGAGCGGCCACAGGTGATCGCTCCACACGCGATCCGCGGACTCGAAAGGCCCGATGCGATCGGGTCGCACCAGCAGCAGGTAGAGGTGGATGAACGCGAGGAAGAACAGCGCGAAGCCGGTGACGAGCTGCCAGAACCACAGCGTGGTGTCCTCGTGATGCATCACGCGCATATGGTTGCGGAACGTCGAGAACTGCCGATAGTTCGCCGGGAACTTGCGCACCGCCAGCGCGGCGTGCACCGCGATCAGCGTCATGATCGTGGCCACCGCGAACGAGACGATGATCGGATGCGCCGTGCCGAAGACGTAGTAGCCCTCGAAGAAGCGGGCGACCGCCCACATCGCATCCTTGCCGAGGAGGATCGACGCGACGAAGAACATGTGCACCCACATGAACAGCGCGAGCAGCAGGCCCGAGCCGCTCTGCGCGAGATCGAGCCGCGCCGGCCATCGACTGGGGCGCACGCGGTCGGCGAGCCCGGCCCCGGCGATCGCAGCGATGTCGTTGTGCATTTGGACGCTCCTTTGCTGCGCGTCATTGCCGTCTTTTCGCGCGGTTGCACGTTTCGCGCGCAGACGGTCGGCGCATGGATGTTGCGTGCTGAAGCAAGCTATCGCGCCCGCGCGGCCCATCTGTTGACCTGTATCAAAAGGTTCTGGAGGCAGACGCGCCCCGGCTGCGAAAAAAGGGGAAACTT
>DATKLH010000613.1:0-2667 GCA_035542515.1 Casimicrobiaceae bacterium | reverse complement strand
CCTCGCCCCGCTACGGAGAGAGGAGCAAACAGGTATCTCGCCCCACTGCGAAGAGAGTCACCCGATAGGGTTACCTCGCCCCGCTTGCGGGGAGAGGTCGCGCGCGCATGTGCCGCGCGCGGGTGAGGGGTATGCATCGATATCGAGATAGGTTGCGCGCGACGCCTGACTCGACCTACCCAAAAGGATCGCAAGCAGGGTCGCGCGAACGCCGATACGCGTACAACGTGGATCGGCGAGAGGTCCGCTCGCTCGGTTCAGTCCCCGTGCGTCGCGTGTTGCACCTTGGCCTGCTGCACGCTTGCGGGCGCCCGGTCATCGACGTTCGCATTCAACCCGAACAACGCCGTCAACGCCTCGCGATACTCATCGCTTCCCAGACGCATGGCGTTGTTGTGGCTGCCACCGTCGACGATCAGCAGCCGCTTGGGTTGCGTCGCGGCGTCGTAAAGCGCCCGGGAGAAGCGCGGCGGCACGTAGCGATCGCTCGCGCCGTGAACGACCAGAAGCGGCATGCGGACGTTGGCGATCTTCGCGAGCGAGTCGAACTTCTGCGACATGATCAACTGGAACGGAATCCAGTCGTAAGACAGCGCACGCGCGATGTCGGCGAGCGTGGTGAAGGTGGACTCGACGATCAAGCCATGCGCCGGAATGGGCTCGTGCGCCTGCTCGGCGATCTCCGACAGCCTCGCGGCGAGGTCGATTGCAATGGCGCCACCGAGCGAATGGCCGTAGATGTATCGCTTCGCCGGATCGGGTTGCAGCTTGACGAGCTCTTCCCAGCCGACCGCCGCGTCCTCGTAAACGGTCTTCTCGGACGGCTCGCCGCCGCGGCTCTTGCCGAAGCCGCGGTAATCGATCGCGAGGATCGAAAAACCGAAATCGTGCAATTGCTGCAGGCGATAGAGCTGCCCGGTCAGGTTCCATCGCGATCCGTGCAGGTACAGCAACGTGGGCGCATCGCGAAGCTCCGCCTTCCACCACCAGGCGTGGATGCTGTTGTCGACCCCGACGGGAAGGTCGAGCTCCTGCATCGCGGCGGGAATCCCGGAGAACCAGCTCGCGTCCGAGGGCACGACGCGGAAGGTGAGCTCCCGCTCCTTGTGCTCGAGCTCCGCGCAGCCGCCACCGATCAGCGCGGCGAGAAGCACGGCGACCATCAGCAGTCGCATGCCGATCGTTCGTGGCCAGAAGCGTGCGGCGCTCATCGTCGTCGAGGGCAGGTGTCGGGTCTCCACGACATTGTCATGGAAAGTCGTGCAGTCGCGATACGGACTCCTGTTGCGATCGAATGGTTCCCCTTGTTGCGGCCGGGGCAGTGCGAACGAACCTTGCGTTGGCCGCTCCAAGCGGAGCGATTGGCTCGCTGTACAATGGCCGGGCACCTGCGCCCGTGGCGACGACCGCCGCGCGCGAGCGCTGCAGGGTCGCATACTTTCCTCATCGCGAAAACGGCGCGCGCCGATGTCTGACTCGCTCGGCGCGGGAGCAGGGCGTGCCGCCGTTCGCGCGCAGGCAGTACGTGCACCCGGTAACGCGCATCCCGCGCAGCTTGATGCTGTTCCCGATCGGTTCCGCATGACTCATTGCCCAACCCGCCTGTCACTGCTGTCTTCCCTTCCGTCGCGCGTCGCGTCCCTGTGCGGCGTCGCGTTGCTGCTCGGCGCATGCTCGCACCAGGACTCCCAGGGCGCGGGTTCGGCCAAGGCCCAGGCCGCCCCGCCGCCCCCGCCGGTCTCCGTGATCGAAATGCGTCCGCAGCGCATACCGATCGTGCTCGAGACCATCGGCCAGACCGAAGGATCGAAGGCCGTCGAAGTGCGCGCGCGGGTCGGGGGCATCCTGGAGAAGAGGCTGTATCAGGAAGGCGATCCGGTGAAGGCCGGTGTGGCCATGTTCCAGATCGAGCGAGCGCCCTACGAGCACGCCCTCGATCAGGCGCGCGCGCAAGTCGCTCAGGACCAGGCGCGCATCGACCAGTATCGCCGCGATGTCGATCGGCTGCGTCCGCTGGCGCAGGATCGCGCCGTGAGCCAGAAGGAGTACGACGACGCGCGCTCGAACCTCCAGCTCGCGGAAGCTTCGTTGCAGCAATCGCAGGCACGGCTCAAGGACGCACAACTCAATCTGTCCTACACGGTGGTGACTGCACCGGTGTCGGGCGTCACCGGTCGCGCCGAGAAGACCGAGGGCAATCTGATCACCACCGACGCGAACGGCAGCCTGCTCACCACGATCAACCAGCTCGATCCGATGTGGGTCAGCTTCGCTTTCGGGCAGTCCGACCTTGCGAAGCTGCCAGGCGGCCGCATCGATCCGCGCGCAGGCAGCGCGGTTACGCTGCTGCGTCCCGATGGAACGACCTACCCGCAGCGTGGGCGAATCAACTTCGCGGCGACGCAGATCGACCTCAAGCAGGGAACGCAGCAAATGCGCGCCGCGTTCTCCAACCCGTCTCAGCAATTGATGCCCGGCGAGTTCGTGCGCGTGCGCGTCGAAGCAGGCGATCGCGACAACGTCTTCCTGGTGCCTCAGGCCGCGGTGGTGCAGACGGAGAAGAACTACCTGGTGTTCGTCGTCGAGGATGGGAAGGTCGCGGCGCGCCCCGTCACCACCGGCGACTGGTACGGCACCAACTGGATCATCACCTCGGGGCTCAAGGCG
>DATKLH010000612.1:0-7333 GCA_035542515.1 Casimicrobiaceae bacterium | reverse complement strand
AGCGAGCGCGAAAGACGATAACGCACGCTGCGCTCGCGCGTGGTCCCGTGATCCGTCGCGGCGTCTTCCCAAAGCGCGCGCACCTCGTAGACCACGGGCAGGCCGGCGCGCCGCGCGGCCCACAACGCAGGGAATGCGTTCAGCACTGGTGAATGCGCGTGCACGATGTCGGGCGTTTCCGCTGCGATCAGCTCTGCGATGCGCCTTTGCGTGGCGAGCATCTGGCGCATCAGGGCGGTGGGCGCACTGCTCGTCGCAATGCCGGCGGCCATGGGCGTGCGATGAAAGATCCAGCCGTCCACCGTGTCGCGGTCCACCGTCGTGGGGCCCTGCTTGGGGGTGGTGAGATGGATCGTGCTCCAGCCGCGCGCGCGCTGCTCGCGCAGGATCGCAAGGGTGCGAAACGCATAGCCGCTGTGCAGCGGGATCGAATGGTCGAGGATGTGCAGAATGCGAAAGGTCACGGCGCTGGCGCTATTCGACGGTTGCTTCCTGTGCGGTCATGGCGGGCGCAACGGCGAGGTCGGGCCTGCGTTTCAGCTCGCCGTCGTACACCAGCGCATAGCGGCGCACCATCTCGTCGAGACTGAATTGCGTGACCGCACTTGCACGAGCCGCCGCGCCCATGCGCATGCGCAATGCCTTGTCGCGCGCGAGCCGCGCGATGGAATCGGCGAGCGCCGCGGGATTGCGCGGCGGCACGAGATCGCCGGATTGCGCGACGGCAACGAGCTCGGCGTTGCCGCCGACATCGGTCGCCACGACCGGCACGCCACACGCCATCGCCTCGAGGATCGTGTTGGAGATACCCTCCGCACGCGACGGCAACGCGAAGATGTCGAAGGCCGGCAACAGGTCGGCCACGTCGCCGCGCTCGCCGGCAAGCCAGGTCATGGCGGCGGCCCTGCCACCCGCGATCACCTGCTCGATGTCCGATCGCAGCGACCCCGATCCGACGATCGCCAGGCGGAGCTGTTGCGCGACCTCGGGATGCCTTTGCCGCGCCAGCACGAAAGCCTGCGCGAGATTGAGCTGGTCCTTGATCGGCTCGAGGCGTCCCACCGTACCGACGACGACGAGGTTCGGATCGCGAAACGGCTCGTGGGGGAAGCGCGCACGACTCGCAACGTCGGGGCGGAAGCGATCGCAATCGACACCGTTGCAGATGCGATCGATGCGATCGCTGCGGATGCCCACGCGCTCGTGCAGATAGCGCTCGATGTGACCCGAGAGCGCGATGAAGCGATGCACCAGCGGCGCATGGAGGCGACGCAGCAGCGCGTAGCGCCAGCTCGTTCCATCGGGATCGCTCACGTCCCAGCCATGCTCGCCATGGATGCGGATCGGCACGCGCGCCAGCGCGGCCGCGAGCTGCGCTTCGAGCGCTCCGAGATTGCGCGAATGAACGATCGCGGGCTGCAGCTCGCGAAACACGTCGATGAACTGTCGCTGGATCGCGAGCGAATGACCGGGGGTCTTGTGCAGCTCGACGATGCGCACGTCGGGACGCGCAATGCGACGCGCGAAATCGGTTGCATCGGTCATACAGACGATCGCGTGCCTGAAGCGTTCGGCGGGAAGCCGGTTGATCAGGTTCACGAGTCCGTTTTCCAGCCCGCCCACGGCGAGCCGGTGGATGACGTGCGCGATCAACGGGGGCGTGCGCGCGCTCATCGTCTCGCCACACGAAGCCGTTGGCTCAGCACGCCAGGCAGCAAAGAGGCCGTCTTGCGCGTGAGGTCGTCGAGCGCGGGCGAGACCGCTTCGCCATCCGCCGGGAGCGGCGCGTACACCACGACGATGGCGCCGCTGTCGCCTCGTCCGCGAAGGCGAGCCGCCGCCTGCAGCAGCTTTGCGCGCACCGGACTGTCGGTGAACTCGCCATCGATGAAAAACCACTGGCGCGCAAGGAAACGCTCACCCTGCATGCGCAGCACCGACTCGCGCACGGCAAGCCGGTGGTCGTCCAGCGCGACGGTCGCGGCACGTTCGGACACGACGTATCCGCTGTGGTCGGTGGTCCTGATCAATTGGTTGCTCGAGCTGACGAGCTTGCTGTCGGCGTCCTGATCGTAGTAGATCGCGACGTAGAGTCCGGCGCGCTGCGCGCCGCGCTCGTAGGTCGAGCCGATCACCGCGCGTGGCGGCGTGAATTGCGGCGTCCAGGTCGTCAACGGGCGCGCGACGGGCTGCCAATCGCCAAGCGCCGGCGCTGCCGTGACTACCGCCGCGGGCGCCCCGTAGCCCTGCAGCAGCCGGATCGCGAGCGGTGGCAACGCCGCAAGCACGAACAGTGCAGCGATCATCGCGCGGGCATCCGCACGGACCGGTGCAGCAAGGTTCACTGGCGTTGTGCGCGCTGCGTTCGCGTCGGCGCCGCCCGCCGGCTCCCGCCAGAGGCTGCCCACCCAGAACATGATCAGCATCACGAGGCCGAAGAAGATCCAGCCGTAGATGATGTGATCCACGCCCACGGCGAGCCGATTGCCCGACAGGTGACCGATCATCACGATCAGGTAGGCGCGAATCCAGTTGGCGACCAGCGGCGTGAGAATCGACAGAGCCACGAACGCGAGACGGCGCGCCATCGACCGGTAGGCGAGATACGCGTAGAGCACGCCCACCGTCAGGGACGCGATCAGATAGCGCAGGCCGCTGCAAGCTTCGACCACCGACCACGAGCCGGTCGGTATCTGGAAGGTCATGCCCTCGCGCAGGACGGGAACTCCGCTCGCGCGCAGGGCAGCGACCGTGAAGTCGGCGGTCCATTCGATCAGCTTGGGCATCATGAACTCGCCGAACGGCACCGCGAAGAACAGGAACCCGAGCGGGAACATCAGGCGTCGCGCGACACGATCTCCGACGATGACCCAAATGCCGACGACGAGCAGCGCGACCCACGCGAACTGCCGCGCGGCGATCACGTCGGCCAAATCCCCCGCGAACCACAACAACGCCGTGGCCACGAGCGCTGCGACCTGCAGGACAGACAGCGCTTGCGACGGCGCCAGCTTTGCGAGCTCGTGCCGGTCGCGCCACACGAGCCACGCCGCGACGGGGAAGATCAGGAAGCCGTGCGTGAACGTTTCCGAGCGATACCAGATCGACACCATCGACACGACCGTCGACCAGTACCAGCCGGTGATCCAGAGCCCGTACAGCGCCACCGCGAACAGCGCGCGCGTCCACGCCCGATTGAGCATCAGGTTCGGGGCCAGAGATCGCGAGACGTCCATGGTCTGGTGCACGGAAGCGACGGTTCACGCAAGCGAGCGCACGATGTGCGGGCCGATCCGGTTTACCAGAGCGCGCGGAAGTCGTCGCCACAATGCGATGAACGCACGATATTTCGGATTGGCCGGATTGTTCTGGGGAATCGACTGCCGCGAAAGCAGCAGGTATTCGTAGCTCAGCGCTTCGGGCTCGAAGCCCCAGTTCTTCTTGAAGTCGAACGAGCCGGTGCCGCGCTTGCTCCGCCCGTAGTCGAAAACGCGCACCCCGCGCTCGCACGCGCGTCGCATCAGCTCCCAGTACTTGAAGTCGTTGGCGGCGAGATCGCGCGCCGCCACCGTGTCGCCGGCGTAGTAGGGCAGCACCTCGTCGCGGAAATGGAAGCTCATCACGCCGCTCACCGGGACACCGGAAGCGTCGCAGACGATCAGCGTTTCGCAGCGATCGCCGAAGACCTCGCGCAAGCGGCGGAAATAGCGCTTGGCAAACGGCGGCGTGCCGTGTCGATGCACGTTGTCGGCGTACAGGTCGAAGAAGCGATCCACCGAGTCGTCGATCACGCTGGTCAGTCCGTTCTTGATCCCCTTGCGCACCATGGCGCGCTGCTTGCGCGGAATAGCGAGCATGTTCGCGTCGGCTTCGGGCGCGAGGGTCTTGCGAAAGCGGACGTAGAGGTCCTGTCGCGGCCAGTCCGGCATGCGCGGCGCGATGTTGCGCACTTCCAGGTGGGAAACGCCGAGCTCGCGCGCCCGGTCCGCCGCGGCGGCGAGCAGCGCGGCAGCGATGGTCGGGTCGTCGGCGGCGGGACCGCCGTACACCGCGAACGGCAACGCCACCAGCGCATGACCGAACAACCGACTGCGAACCTCGGCGAGCGGCAGCACGCCGGCGATCTTCGCGTCACGCTCGGCGAGCAGGTAATGGGTGCGATGACGGAACTCCGTCTCGATGAGCTCACGCCATTGGCTGCGATGGAAGAACGTCGCTTCGGGACACGCATCGACGTAGGCGTCCCAGCGCTGCGCATCAGCCTCGGTGTAGGGTCGGATGGTCGGTCGCTGCGGCGCACGTCCGATTTGCGCGGCCTGCAATGCCGTCGCTTCCATCAGTGGCCGCCATTCATGTACACCCGATCGACGCGATCCCAGCGAAAATCCGCCAACAGGCGGCGCAAGCGCGCTTCCGTGTGCTTGAGGTTGAGATAGTGGCGAAGACGCGACTTGGCGCTCACGCCAGGCACGCGGGGTTGGTCCGGATCGAGCTCCCACGGATGGAAATAGAACATTGCAGGCTGGCGATCGACTTCGTTGACGCGGCGGATCGACCAGCTCGATACGCCGTAGGGCAGCAGGCGGAAATAGCCGCCGCCGCCGGCCGGCCAGTTCGCGCGCATCACGCGCACCGTGGTCACCGGCACCTCGAGGAGGCCCTTGCGCACCTCGAAGGCAAAGCGCGGGGCGTCCGGCACGCCATAGTGATCGTGACGGATCGGATAGATGCTCGAGCTGTAACGGTATCCGGCCGCGCAGATGCAATCGAAGGCCCACGGGTTCGCCGGTCCGATCGAGAAGCTCGGCGCGCGATAGCCCTTCACCGCCTGGCCCGAGATGTCCTCGAGCACCGCCTTCGCAAGCCGGATATCGGCGATGAAGTTGCCGTGGAGCTGCTCGCTCGCGCGCCGGTGCTCGTAACCGTGACTTGCCAGTTCGTGACCCGCGTCGACGATCGCGCGCACCACGCCCGGATAGCGCTCCGCGATCCAGCCCAGCGTGAAGAACGTCGCGCGCACGTTGGCATCGCGAAGCAGCGTGAGGATGCGATCGATGTTCGCTTCGACGCGGCACGGCTGCGTATCCCACGAGTCGCGCGGGATGTGGTTGGCAAAGGCCGAAACCTGGAAATAGTCCTCGACGTCGATGCTGAGCGCATTGACGATCGCGGCATCGATGGCGTCGAGCTCGTTCATGCGTCGCTTGCGGCAAGGTGCACGGCGGCGAAACCCAGCCACTCCGACAGGTCGGCGGCGATTCGCTCCGCCGCGTGGCCGTCCCACAGTTCCGGAACGCGTCCGCGCTTGCCGCCGCTGCGAAGGATCTCGCCGAGGCATTGCGCGGCGAGGCCGCGATCGCGCGCCACCAGCGTATTGGTCCCCTGCTCGACGGTAATCGGACGTTCGGTGTTCTCGCGCATGGTGAGGCACGGCACGGCGAGCGCGGTGGTCTCTTCCTGGATGCCGCCCGAATCGGTGAGCACCAGCCGCGCCTGCGCAAGCAAGCCGAGCATCTCGAGATAGCCCTGCGGCGGCAGAAGCACGATGCGCGCCGGATCGAGCGATGGCGCGAGCCCGAAGCGTTCGATGTTCGCGCGCGCTCGCGGATGGACCGGCCACACCAGCGGCAGATCCTTCGCGACCTCCGCGAGCAGCGCGAGGGATTCGCGCAGGGACGTCACATCGTCGACGTTGGACGGCCGGTGCAGCGTCACCACGCCGAAGCCGTTCGCGCCGGCGACAATCGATGGATCCGCTCCGGCGCGCAACAGCGTCTCGGCGGGCTTCCCCGCGCGCTGTCGATAACGCTGCAGCGAATCGATCATCACGTTGCCGACGAAGCGCACGCGCTCGAGCGCGATGCCCTCGCGCGCGAGGTTGTCGGCGGCCGAGCGCTCGGTGGTGTAGAGCCGATCGGCGATCTGGTCGGTGAGTACCCGATTGATCTCTTCGGGCATCTGGCGGTCGTAGCTGCGCAGCCCCGCTTCGACATGGACCAGCGGCACGCCCTTCTTGCTCGCCACCAGCGCGCACGCCAGCGTGGAGTTGACATCACCCACGACGATCACGCAACTTGGCCGCAGCTGGTCGAGCACCGGCTCGAAACGACGCATCACCTCCGCGGTCTGCACGGCATGCGTTCCCGATCCCACTTCGAGGTTGAGGTCGGGCTGCGGCAGCTCGAGGTCGGCGAACAGCCGCTCGTTCATCGCGACATCGTAATGCTGGCCGGTGTGGATCAGCGTCACGCGTGGCAACTCCGCGCGCGCGGCGAACGCGCGCACCAGCGGTGCCATCTTCATGTAGTTGGGCCGCGCGCCGACGACGCACGCGAGCGTACCCGGCCGACGCAACGAGTGGTTCATCCTCGCGCAGCCGGAGAGTTGGACTTGGATTTCTCGGGATGCAGCAGCCGGTGCAGCAGGTCGACCGCGGCCGACACCGTCTTCTCGAGGCGATCGATGCGTTCCTCGAGATGGTCGAAATGCATCTGCAGCACCGCGGCATCCATGCGCGCGGACAGCGGCTTTTCGCTTGCGCTGGTGCCGCCTACCACGGCGACCGAGGTCAATGCGGCCTCGGGACCGAGCTCGTCGCGGATTTCACCGGCGATCGCCTCGACGTCGCGATCGGTGAGCACATGCCGCTCGCCGAGGTAGGCCGCGAGCAGCAGCCGATTGCACAGCGTGTTGATGCGTCGTGGCACGCCGCTCGTGATCGCGTGGATCAGGTCGAAGCAGCCCTCCTCGAAGCGTGGATCGTCCTTCCAGCCGACGTGCTTGAGGCGGTGCTCGATGTACGCCTTGGTCTCAGTGCGGTCCATCGGACCGAGGTGATACGAGGCGATCACGCGCTGGCGCAGCTGCTGCATCTGCGGGCTCTGCATCATCGCGCGGAGCTCGGGCTGGCCGACCAGGAAGCTCTGCAGCAGCGCCTGGTCGCCGAACTGGAAGTTCGAGAGCATGCGCAGCTCCTCGATGGCGCGCGGCGACAGGTTCTGCGCCTCGTCGACCACCAGCAACGCGCGTTTCTTGTCGACCACGAGCTGGCAGAGGAACGCCTCGAGCGAAGCGAGCAACATCGCCTTGTCGATGTTCTTGACCGGCAGGCCGAACGCGGCGCCCACCGCGCGCAACAGGTCGTCCGCGTCGAGCTGCGTGCTAACGAGCTGCACCGCCACGACCTTGCCGCGATCGAGCTGCTCGAGCAGGCTGCGCACGATGGTCGTCTTGCCGGCACCAACCTCGCCGGTGATGACGATGAAGCCCTCGTTCTGGTGCATGCCATACTCGAGGTAGGCCATGGCACGACGGTGCTGCTTGCTGCCGAAAT
>DATKLH010000611.1:0-2334 GCA_035542515.1 Casimicrobiaceae bacterium | reverse complement strand
TCCTGGCCACCAGCAGCGGCAGGAACACCGACGGCTGCCCGATGAAAGCGGCCGGAAGGATGTTGTTGCGCGCAAGCGCTTCCCACAACGCGATGACCAGCGCGAGCAGGACGAGTCGGCCGAGGACGATACGCGTGCGATGTGACAGCGCGAGCGGCGGCGAGCGACGCTCCACGCGAGGCGCGTCGGCAAGCTCGCCGGTGGCGTCACGCTGCGTTGTCATTCGCTGCTCCGGCCGCCGCACGTTCCAGTTCCTGCCACAGCCGCGCGTAGATCTCGTGATACTCGCGCAGGCTCTGCAGCGCACGCACCGATCGCGGTCGCGGCAGGTCGATCGCGACGTCGGCGACGATGCGACCGGGTCGCGCCGACATGACGATCACGCGATCGGACAGCGCGACCGCTTCCGCGAGGTCGTGCGTGACCAGCACCACGGCGCTGCGGAAGCGATCCCACAGACTCAGCAGCTTGTCCTGCAGGACCAGCTTGGTCTGCGCGTCGAGCGCGCCGAACGGTTCGTCGAGGAAGATGTGCTCGCTTTGCAGCGAGAAGGTGCGTGCGAGCGCGACGCGCTGGCGCATGCCCTGCGACAGCTGCCGCGGATAGGTCTCCTCGAAGCCCTCGAGTCCCACGTCGCGGAGCAACGCGTAGATGCGCTCGCGGCCATCCTCGCCGCGATCGCGTCGCGTGCGCGCAGCGAACTCGACGTTGCGATAAGCGCTGAGCCAGGGCAGCAGCGCATCGCGTGCGAACATGCGCGCGGTGTCCCGCCGACCGGCCTGCGGCGGTTTTCCCGCCAGCGCGGCGCGTCCGGCCTGCAACGGCACCAGGCCGGACAGGATGTCGAGCAGCGTCGTCTTGCCGCATCCGCTCGGTCCTACGAGCGCCACGAACTCGCCGCGGCGGATCGCAAGCGAAATGCCGTCGAGCACCCGCACGCGGCGTGCACGCTGCGCGTAGACGTGACTCACCCGTTCGACCAGGATCGCGACGTCGGCATCGCGCGCGTCGGCCATGCTCATGGCCTCAGGGCTTGGGCGCGCCCGCGTAGATCACTTCGGAGGCGGACAGCGCCTTGGGGATGAGCTTGTTGTCGAGCAGATATTCGTTCCAAGCATCGATGGCCGAGCGGTCCACGGTGTAGCCGAAGAACGTGCTGTAGTTGTCGATCATAAAGCCGAGCGTCTGCTCGCGCTTGTCGGCCGGGATCACCGAGGTGTTCACGAACTTGCCGATCTCCTCCGTCAGCTTGGTGCGGTTCTTCGGATCCTTGATCCAGGTGATGGAGTCAATGTGCGCCTTGATGAACGCGTTCACGACATCGGGATGCTCGCGTATGTACGATCCCTTCGCGGAGAACGCCTCGAAGGCGCCGCCCAGCTTCTGCAGCACCGCGGGGCCCTCGCCGCGACTCATGTCGATCGCCGAACGACCGTTGCCCAGTGCCTGCGTGATCTCCGGGAAGGGCGTGAACGCCATCTGTGCGTCGATGCGGCCGGCCTGCCATGCAGCGAGCGCCGTGTTGGCCGATCCATCGGCGACGTAGGTGATGCTCGCGGGATCGATGCCCGCGCCCCGGAACAGCGCGTTGGACATCAGGTGCGTCGTCGCACCCAGCGCGTTCACGCCGATGCGCAGGCCCTTCAGGTCCTGCATGACCGCGGGGTAGCCCTTCGAAGCGTTCGGCAGCGCGACGTTGGTATTGACGATGATCTTGTAGAAGTTCCTGACCTCGTTGCCCACGACGATGCGCAGATCGGTGCCCTTGACCACGTTCTCCATGATCTGGTCGGTGGGCGGCTCGATGAAGTCGATGCTGCCGCCGAGCAGCGCCGCGACACCCGCCGGTCCCGAGTTCACCACGATGAGCTCGGCGTCGAGGTTGTACTTGCGGTAGAAGCCCAGGTCCTTCGCGACCTGGACGGGCAAGGAGGTGTACGCCCCGTTGTAGACCATGACGCGGATCGGCGTCATCGCGGTGGGAATCTTGTCCGTCACCGGAAGATCCTGCGCCGTGGCGGAGTGCGCGAGCATCAGCGCCGCAGCGGCGATGGTGCCGAGCATCTTCGAATACAGTCGCTGTCCGTTCATGTCGTTCTCCCTTTTTCAGGTGGTCGGCATCCTGCTTCCAGAGGATTCGAGAGCGTCCGGGTGTTGCGCGTTGCGCGGCGCATCGCGCGGAGTTGCAGTGTTGCATGCAGGTCGGCCGCTTGGCCATCGGTGGTCAACACCACGCCGTAGTCGTCGCGGGCGGCTTGCGCGCTCACGAGCTCGTCGCGCACATCGCGCACCACCGCGTCGACGTCGCGCTCGAGCGGATCGCCGTATCCGCCT
>DATKLH010000610.1:0-4682 GCA_035542515.1 Casimicrobiaceae bacterium | reverse complement strand
GGCGGCTCGGACGCGCGCAAGAAAACGCGGAAGCTGATGGGCGCTCGCGGCGGCGAATGTCCGCAGGAGAACGCCGATGATGAAGGTCGATCTGACTGTCCCGGAACTGGTACTGATCGCCGCGACGCGCGGGATGCTCGGCGTTGGCATCGGCTTGCTGATGGCCGACCGCCTGACCCGGCAGCAGCGTCGCGCCGTGGGCGGCACGCTGCTCGGCATCGGTATCGCGAGCACCGTGCCGCTCGCTTTGCAGGTATTCTCGCACCGGCACGCGCCGGCGATCGGGCCGGCTGATTGAAGCGCGCAGCGGCGACCATCTAAGTGCCGCACGCGCGAAGCGCCGTAGGCCGCCTTCGAGCCGGCGTGAGAGCGCGCGTGCCTCGCAGACGAGGAGCCGTGGCATGAACAATCCGAGCCCATCGGATCGACCGACCGCGCTGATCGACGACCTGGTCAGCGCCAACCGCATCCTGTACGCGCAAAAGGTGGTCGACGGATTCGGCCACGTCAGCGCGCGCGACCCCGCGCATCCGGAGCGATTCTTCCTCGCGCGCAGCAAGGCGCCGGGCAGCGTGACCGCCGAGGACATCCTCGTGTTCGACCTGAGCGGCGAGCCGGTGGAGAAGCGCGGTCACAAGCTTTATCTCGAGCGCTACATCCACAGCGCGATCTACGCGGCCCGTCCCGACGTGATGGCGGTGGTCCACAGTCATTCGCCCGCCGTCATTCCGTTCGGCATCACGCCCGTGCCGTTGCAGCCCGTGTTCCATATCGGCGGCTTTCTTGCGCCCACGGTGCCCGTGTTCGAGATTCGCGATGCCGCCGGACCGGCCACCGACCTGTTGATCCGCAGCCAGGAGCTGGGCGTTGCATTGGCTCGCTCGCTGGGCCAGCGCAACGTCGTGCTGATGCGCGGACACGGCAGTACCGCAGTGGGCAACTCGATTCCGCAGGTGGTGTTTCGCGCCGTGTACACCGAAGTCAACGCGCGCCTCCAGGCCGATGCGATGAAGCTCGGGACGGTAACCTACCTCACTGCGCAGGAAGCGGTTGCGGCCACGGCGATGAACGATGCGGTCATCGGGCGCATCTGGGAGTTGTGGAAGGCGGAGGCGGACGCGAGCGATTGAAATTCGAAAAAGCGGGACTTGGGGTCAGGGCGTCGGGTTGGAGCTGGATCGCACCGGCATGCGTGTGGCGACGCGACACGCACGTTTCGGCTGTGCGCATCGCGCCGATGTGCGCTTGAGCACACTAGCCCGCAGCCCCCAATCCCGTTTTTGACGTTCCGGCCTTTCAGGGCCGCATCACGATCTTCACGCAGCTGTCCTGCTTGCGCGTGAACATGTCGTAGCCGCGCGGCGCGTCGTCGAGGCTCAGGTGATGCGTCACCACGAAGCTCGGATCGATCTCGCCGTGCTCGATGCGCGCGAGCAGTGGCCGCATGTAGCGCTGGACATGCGTCTGCCCGGTCTTGATGGTGATCGAACGGTTCATGATCGAACCGAACGGGATCTTGTCGGCGAATCCGCCGTAGACACCTGCGACCGACACCGTTCCGCCGTTGCGGCAGGCCATGATCGCCTCGCGCAGCGCCGTGGGCCGGTCATTCTGCAGGCGCAATGCCAGTTTCACGGCGTCGTACGCGCCGACCAGCCCATGACCGTGCGCTTCCATGCCCACCGCATCGATGCATGCATCCGGTCCGCGACCGCCGGTCATCTCGCGTAGCGACGCCGGCACGTCCACTTCCGCATCGTTGAGCGTTTCCGCGCCTCCGTCGCGCGCCATCGCGAGGCGCTCCGGATAGTGGTCGATCGCGATCACGCGTCCTGCACCGAGCAGCATCGCGCTGCGAATCGCGAACTGCCCCACGGGGCCGCAGCCCCAGACCGCAATGGTGTCGCTGGGGCGGATGCGGCAGTTCTCGGCGGCCATGTAGCCGGTCGGGAAGATGTCGGACAGGAACAGCACCTGCTCGTCGCTCAGCCCGTTCTCGATCTTGATCGGACCCACGTCGGCGAAGGGCACGCGCACGAATTCGGCCTGTCCGCCGGCGTAACCGCCGACCAGGTGCGAGTAGCCGAAGATGCCGCATGGCGAATGGCCCCACATCTTCTCGGCCATCCACGCGTTGGGATTGGAGTTCTCGCACAACGAGAACTCGCCGCGCTCGCAGAAGAAGCAGTTGCCGCACGCGATGGGGAACGGCACCACGACGCGGTCGCCGATCTTGAGATTGCGCACGGCCTTGCCGACTTCGACCACCTCCCCCATGAATTCGTGGCCGAGGATGTCGCCCTCGGCCATGGTGGGAATGTATCCGTCGTACAGGTGGATGTCGGATCCGCAGATCGCGGTCGAGCTCACCCGCACGATCGCGTCGCGCGGATTGAGCAGGATCGGATCGGGCACCTGCTCGACGCGCACGTCGCGCTTGCCGTACCAGCACGTTGCCTTCATCGCGGCTCTCCGTTGCGCAGGCTCAGGCTGTCGCGTTTGCGCAGCATCCGGTACATGACGCCTCGCCGTCCGGCCGGCTGGCCTTCGGTGGTCGGAACCTCGCCGGTCTCCATGATCTGGCGGAAGCGGCGCAAGTCCTCCTCGATATGCTGCTGCGGCTCTCCGCCGAACAGCCGCGCGAGCGTGACGCCGAGCGCGCCGGCCGGCGGCTTGTATTGCATGACCACCGCAACGATGCTGCCGCGACCCGACAGGCTCGACAGGAAGCGCACGGCGCCGGCGTTCTCGATCTCGGAGCCCTCGAGGGAGCGCCACGCGAGCAGCTGGTTGGGCTCGTCGCGCGTGATCTCGGCGTCCCATTCGACGCGCAGCCCGCCTGGTCCGCGCGCGACCCAGTGCGAGCGCGTCGGATCGGTCTGCGTCACCGATTCGAGGTGCTTCATGAAACGCGGAAGGTTCGCGAGGCTGCGCCACATCGCGTAACACTCGGTAGGCGCCCGATTCACCGCGACCGTCTTCTCCACGCGGACGGTGCCGTCGCGACGAATGGCGAGTGGCAGCGCGCGCGCATCGCGTTCGAGCCGGTGGGCACACAGCGCATCGAGCGCCGCGACGCCGAGCACCGCCGCCGTCGCGCCAGCAACCCGCGGCCGCCTCGAGGCAGGCGTATCGCGCAGCGCGGCGAGGAGCAGCGCGAGATCGAGCGCATCGCCCGCAAGCCTCGCCTTGACGCCGACGGATCGATCCGGATGCATCAGGATCGCAAGTCCGCTCGCAACTTCGCGTGCGCCGAACAGGCGAATCAAGCCGGTTCGATTACGCAGGCCGATGGACCGTGACAAGGTCTTCGGCGCAGCGAGCTCGGCGATGCCTAACCCGACGCTGAACCAGCCAAGCGCACTCGCGAGTCTCTCGGACCCTCGCACGCGGGGGATCGGTCGAATGCGCGACTGAGGCGGATTCCCGCCTTCGCGCGCGATCGACGGTTGGGGTGGCGACTGAGCGTCGCGGAGCGGCCCGCGCTCGTGTGGATGCGCCGCATCCGCCGGGTACATCATCATCGGTTGCCTTCCATTGTGCTCGAGCGGCGCGTCGGGGCCGCAGTACGCGAGCGACGCAATCGCTATGCCATGTGCCGGTTGCACGAATTCCAGCGGCTTGCAGCGCTATGGCTCCGGAACCTCCGCTGCGCATCGGAAAAACTTGCATGGCCAACCGTGGAGAAAGGGCGTGGACGGTCGCGATGTTGGCTGCGTCGCTATGCTTCTGTCATGCGCCGATACCGGCGCGACGCCGCCAGTGGCAGGGAACGTTGCCGGTCGTCAAGGGCCGCGCGAAAAAGCAGCCTCGGCGCTAGGAGTTGTTACAAAGTGTTGCTATAGTTCGCGGCGTCCGATTTTCGCAAGGTAGGGTCGGACGGCCGTAACAACAACGAACCCGCGGCGGGGCGACCGACCGCGGCGTCGAGCAAAACGACGGCCTCCCCTGTTCAGCCATTGGGTGTGCCATGTTTCGAGCCTCCTCGCTTGCTCGCCGGGTTTCGCGTCGCCTGCGCCCGGCGCGCGCGCACAAAGCCTTGCCGGAGCGCGACGGATGCGCGTGATGAACGCCCTGCCGGTCAGCGCGCTCGATTCGTTGCCCGAGGTCGAGCGTGCGAGCCTTGTGCAGGTCCATGGCCGGCTGGTCAACTGGATCCTCGACTCCGGCGTGCAGCTCGCCGTCGGGCCGCACGCCGGTGGTGTCGCCGGGCGGCTCGATGCCGATGGACGACCGCAGTACGTCTACCCCGAGATCACGGGCTACTACCTGCAATGGCTCGCCTCGCGCAGCAGTCGCGGTGTCAGCGCTCCGCAGGCGTGGTCGCGCGCCGACGCCGCGCAGCGCTGGTTGCGCCGCTGGATCGCGCTTGTTCCGACCGCGCCGACGCGCGTCTATCTCCACCACGCGCCCGACGACTGGCGCAATCACGCGCGCTTCTGCTTCGATTACGCGATGGTGCTGCGGGGCCTGGCATCCGCGGCCGAACAGGACCTGCTCGAAGCCGATGCGCATCTGGTCGAGCGGCTGTGTGCGAACCTGCTCGATTTGGTGGGCGACGACGGCCTTCTGGAGGCTTGCGTGCGCGCACCGGGCCAGGACGAGCTCCCGGCGCGCTGGTCGACCCATCGGGGACCCTTCCTCGCCAAGGCCGCGCGCGGCATCATGGTCGCGTCGCGAAC
>DATKLH010000609.1:0-2267 GCA_035542515.1 Casimicrobiaceae bacterium | reverse complement strand
TGCGATCTGCCGCTATACTTGGATTAGATCGTCGGCTTATCTTCCTGTCAACGCTTCTCGCCGCCGTGACGGATGAAACCCATGTGGCAGAAATTGTCTTTGCGCGCACGCATCAACCTATTGCTGGCACTGGTGCTGGCGCTTGGTCTGGTCATCAACATCGCGCGGCTTGTCGTCGAGGCCGGGCCTCGCGTGCAGGCCGAGGATCAGAGCGTGACGCGACTCGCGCGCGAGTTCATTGCGATGATCGTCGCCGGCCTCGACGAGGCGCGCGATCCCGACGCGAAATTGCAGCAGATCGCCGACGATCTGAGCAGGCTCCGTCACGTCAGCATCGCGCGGCGCGGCGCGAGTGGAGCCGCCGTCAACGCGGATCGCGCCACAGATAGCGGCGATGCGCAAGGGCCGCCGGCGTGGTTCGTCACGCTGGTCCATCCGGAGACGTCCTCCCTCGAGGTTCCGGTGTCCATTCGCGGCAAACAGGAACGGCTCGTGATCACGTCGCACCCGAACGATGAAATCGCCGAAATCTGGGACGGCATCGTCACCCAGCTTGCAGTCGGGTCCGTCACCGTCGTCGCGCTGTTCCTCGTGACGATGATGGTCGTGAGCCGCGCGCTCGCGCCACTTTCCTCGCTGTCGCAGGCGATGACGCGGATCGAGAACGGCGACTATGACGCGCGGGTCGAGCCGGACGGCGCTCCGGAACTGGCGGCGATCTGCGCCAAGCTGAACCATCTTGCCGCGACCCTCGGCGACGCCGTCGAGCAGAAGCGGAAGCTCGCCGAACGCGCGGTCTCGCTGCAGGACATGGAGCGCAAGCAGATCGCGCGCGAGCTGCACGACGAGTTCGGGCCCTACCTGTTTTCGTTGCGCGCCCATGCAAGCGCAATGGTGCGTCTCGCTGAGGCGCGCGACGCGAGCGCGGATGCTTTGCAAAGGCACGGCAGCGCCATCCTTGAGCAGCTCAATGCCCTGCAGCAGTGCAACCGACGCGTGCTGGAGCGGCTGCGTCCGGTGGGGCTCGCAGAGCTCGGGCTTCGCGAAGCACTCGAAGCCCTGCTGCGGTTGTGGCGCGAGGCCCACCCCGATGTGGCAATCGAAACCAAGATCTCGCGCTCGCTCGGCGAGACCGGAGAGACCGTGGAGCTGACGATTTATCGCGTCGTACAGGAGGCGCTGACCAACGTCTTCCGGCACGCCGGCGCGACGTCAGTCGATGTCACGATCGAAGCGGCGGAGCGGCCCCCCGCGCAAGGCGGGCGCGGCTGCGCGTTGGTGCGGGTGCGCGACAACGGCCGAGGCCTCGAACCCGACCACAAGCTCGGGCTTGGTTTGACCGGGATGCGGGAGCGGATCCTGGCGCTGGGCGGCACGCTCTCGGTCGCCTCAAGCGACGGCGGCGTGACTGTTGAGGCGATCATTCCCAACGCTGCCCACTGATCGGGAATTTTTCCCGGCTCGGCCGGGAAAAACTTCACGATAGGAAGCGACGCTTTACCCGTGGCGCACTCACGCGCGCCCGGTAATATGTTCCGATCCGCGACAGCTGCAACGAGGGGAAAGCTGGAGGCGGGTGGGGACAAAAGTGAATGGGCTTTCGGGGCGTTTTCATCGCATCGGTTGCGATTGTGCTTGTGCTTGGCACTGCGCCCGGTTTTGCCCAGGATGAGCAGAAGGATTCGAACAAGGATACGCAAAAGGAAGCGCAGCCCGAGAGTCCTCAGCCCAAGGACGCGCATGTGTTGCCGACTGTGCGTGTACGGATACCGTTGCAACAGCCAAAGCGCACACGTCCGCAGCAGGCTGCGCCGGTCGTTGCCGCGCCTTCGCGGCTCTACGTTTACCCGACCACGCCGCTGTCGGGCGGAGATGTCGCGGCCGACAAGGTGCCCGCGAGCCTCAACACCGTCGACGCCAACCAGATCGCGCGCACGGATTCGCCCGTTATCACCGACGCGTTGCGGCAGTATGTGCCGAGCGCCAATATCACCGAAGTCGCAGGCAATCCGTTCCAGGCGAATCTCGAGTTTCGCGGCTTTGTCGCGTCTCCCGTGTCCGGAACGCCGCAGGGCCTGGCGGTCTATCAAAACGGCGTGCGTATCAACGAGGCCTTTGGCGACACCGTCAACTGGGATCTGATTCCAACGACTGCGATCCGGTCGGCCACTGTGGTGACCAACAATCCCGCCTTCGGCCTCAACGCGCTCGGAGGCGCGGTCGATCTCCAGATGAAGAACGGATTTCTCTATCACGGCGCCGAAGTC
>DATKLH010000608.1:0-6078 GCA_035542515.1 Casimicrobiaceae bacterium | reverse complement strand
CAAGCCGGGATCCAGTGACTTTGGCATCACAACCCGGCCGTGCGCGAGCTTGCGCTCGCGCCATGGCCGAGTGCGCTCGCGTCATCGAGGAGTCAAGCCGGGATCCAGTGACTCTCGATGTGCCGGCCGTGCGCAAGCTGTGCTGGCGCCACGGCCGAGGGCGATCGCGTCATCCCGGTGTCAAGCCGGGATCCAGTGACTCTCGACGTGCCGGCCGTGCGCAAGCTGTGCTGGCGCCACGGCCGAGGGCGATCGCGTCATCCCGGGCCCGCTTACGCGGGGGATAAACTCCAGCCGGGATCCAGTGAGTTTGATATCACCAGCTGGGCCACGCGTGATTGCGCTCGCGCCAGCGCCCAGACAAATCGCGTCCCGAAAAACGCGTTGCATGGCGACGCGATCTTCCGACGAAACGCAATCCAAGGCGACACATTCCAACGCGCAACACGCCGTCGCGAAATGCGTGCCAATGCACGTTTACGCGCCCACCGCGACCGTCCGGAAGCTGGTTGCACAGCGCGCGGAAGGTGCCTCCGGCTTCGTAGTATCCTTCCCGCCCATGTCCGAGCAATCCGCCAAGCCCTACCTGGTCCGCGCCATCTGCGAATGGTGCGCGGACAACGGGCTTACGCCCTATCTCGCGGTGAAGGTGAACGCGAAGACGCGCGTGCCGGCGTCGTTCGTCAAGAATGGCGAGATCGTGCTCAACGTGAGCTCGACGGCGACGCGCAGACTCACCGTCGACAACGAGTGGATCCAGTTCACCGCGCGCTTCAACGGCTCTTCACAGGAAGTCGCAGTGCCGATGAATGCGGTGGCTGGCATCTTCGCCAAGGAAACCGGTTACGGCTTCGCGTTCTCCGTGCCGAGCGATCCGGTCGCTTCACTTTCCGCCGCGACGACGCCTGCCGTAGCGCCGTCGGTCACCGCGACGGAGCCCGGGGCCGCGAGCAACGGCAACGGTGACGGCAACGGCAAGCCGCCCGAAGACCGGCCACGGCGACCGTCGCACCTTCAAGTCGTCAAATAGTTTTCGCGCTGTGGACGCTTCGTAAGCGCTGCGGCGAGCGTCTAGGCGTCGCGCTACAATTTCGCGCACGTGCCGGCATAGCTCAGTTGGTAGAGCAGCGGTTTTGTAAACCGTTGGTCGTGGGTTCGACTCCTACTGCCGGCACCCCATGCAGCGCTCACGCACATTCGGGCGATCTCTACCGCGGTATGAAATCCCCGGCTCGTATTGGGATGCTCTCGTTGCTTTGGTCGCGGAAAGCGTTGCATGTGCCACCGAGTGGCGGCGCAGTGCGTCAACCGGGCGCTCCGGCCAAGCCGCGGAGGTCTAGATCCTTCTGCGTACGTCGTCCGCCGTCAGTCGGAACTTCGATCGGATCGAAGCGCACGTCAGACGGAGGGGCCGTACGACAGGCGCCCGGCACCGACGATGGCCCGTAGGGCACGCTGCGATGCCCATCCCCTTCTGCACCGATCTGAAATCGCGCAATCCCCAGCCGCGGTTGCGCTCATTGGCATTCCGTGAGCTGCCCCTGCCGCTCCTGTCGGTTCGGTAGCGCGTGCATCCTCATTCTCGTACCGATGCGCACCCCCGAATCGGAGCTCTTGTCGCCCGACTACAATGGCGATCATGGTCAAGAATCTGCGAGCGCACGCCCCCGATCTGCGCGGACTCAACCGCCTGACGATCGCGGGCATCGCCGGAATCGTCGATGTGGTCGAAGCAATGCACTCCAACATCGCCAGCGTTCCGGGAATGCGCGCCAAGCCGAAGCGAGACCGAACGACGGGCATTACGCGCCTTGTCTATCGGAGCATTCGCGGCGTGGTGGGTCTCGTCGGGCACGGACTCGACAAGCTCCTGGCGCGGCTCGAACCGCTGCTCGGTGAGCGAAGCAGATGGCCCGGACGCGAAGCCTTGCTCGCCGCGCTGAACGGTGTGCTCGGCGACTACCTCGCGGCGTCGAACAACCCGTTGGCGATCACCATGCGCCTGCGTCGCGGCGGTGTATCGCTCCCGGGCGAACCCGCGTTGCTGGCCGCTGCGATTCCGGATGCGCGCGGCAAGCTGGTCGTGCTGCTGCACGGCCTGTGCATGAGCGATCTGCAATGGAAGCGCAAGGGACACGATCACGGCTTCGCGCTGGCTCGTGACCTGGCGTACACGCCGGTGTATCTGCACTACAACAGCGGCCTCCACATCTCTGTGAACGGTCGTGCGTTTGCCGAGCGGCTCGAAACCCTGGTGCAGCAGTGGCCGGTGCCGCTGACCGAACTCGTGCTCATCGGCCACAGCATGGGTGGACTCGTCGCGCGCAGCGCGTGCCACTACGCTGCGCTCGCGGGCCACCAATGGCTACGCGATCTCCACAAGCTCGTTTTCCTGGGCACACCGCATCACGGAGCGCCGCTCGAACGCGGTGGCAACTGGATCGACACGCTGCTCGGTGCGAGCCCGTACTCTGCTCCGTTGGCTCGTCTGGGCAAGATCCGCAGCGCGGGCATCACCGATCTGCGGTTCGGAAACCTCGTCGACCAGGACTGGCACAAGCGCGATCGCTTCGCGCGCAAGGGCGATCGCCGCGTCGCAGTAGCGCTACCGGAAGGAGTGGCCTGCTATGCAATCGCCGCAACGACCGGCAGGAAGCCAGGCGACCTCAGCGACCTGTTGATCGGCGACGGCATCGTGCCGCTGGCCAGCGCGCTCGGCCACCACGCGAATCCCAGGCTCGCGCTGACATTCGACGATTCGCGCCAATGGGTGGCCCTCGGCACCAACCATCTCGGTCTGCTCAGTCGACCGGAAGTCTATGCGCAGATCAAGCAGTGGCTTGCCGCATCGGGTTGAGGGCGGGTCAGCTCAACAACGCGGCACCCGCGAGTATTCGGCCGGAGCGGTTGGTGCCGATGAGGCGAAAGGCGCATCGATCTCTCGCCGAGATTAGCGATGGTGACCCAACCCGAACGATCTCGACGCGCGCAACGATACACCCCAATCCCGATCGAACGCGATGCCGAAGTCATCGCCGGCTAAATGCCTTCGTCGCAGCAGAACGACTTGCCTCAGGCCGCAAGGGCTGGACCGCGGTGCGCCCGCACGACTTGCAGATAGCGCACAATGCGCGCGCAGGTCTGTTCCTGTCGGGAGGGCTCCATGACACTTTGCCCCATCGCTATTGCTATCGGCTGCAAGAAGTGCCCGATCTTCGCGGTCTGCCCCGTGAAGAGCATCATCGGTGATTACACGCCCGGTGTGCCGGGGCATGAGAAGCCGGTCCGGATGAAGAGTGGTCGGAAGAAGTCGCGTTAGGCGGTTGCCGATCCTGGTGCGCGAACAAACCAGGAGATGCTCGGTGGCGGAGCAACGAAGCGCTTCGATGTCGTCCGCGGACTTCGAGTCGGGCACGCCCCCACTGCATTGGGTGCGACCCGGCTTGCGCCCCGAATGACCGTACACCAATCCGCTCGGTCGGTTGTTCTGCGGCGGCATGGAGTACAGCTTTCGCCAGGGACGAAGCACGGGATGCGGATCAAACACACGCAGATGCCGGCCACCAAGAGGGTTGCTTGCCGCCTCTGATGTGCGTTCATGACCTCACAGACGAAGAACCATGACTGACGTTGTTGACCCGGCTTCCACTACGTCGCAACACATCCTCGCACTCGAAAAAGCCAATCGTGATGCCTTCATCGCGCGCGACTACAAGCGCCTCGACGAGCTGTGGTCCGATGATTTCCTCGTGAACTCGCCGATCAACCGCGTTCACACCAAGCAACAGGTGCTGGCGCTGTTGAAGGCAGGCACCATCGCACATGCCAGGCTCGAAGCAGTGATCGACACCATCGAGCGCCGCGACAACCTATGGGTCGTCATGGGCAGCGAGACAGTCATCAATACACCGGACACGCCTGCGGTTGCGCGGCGATTCACCAACGTCTGGCGCCTGGAAGACGGGACCTGGCGCGTGCTCCTGCGCCACGCCAATGTCACGCGCTGACAACGCGATGCGAACCACATAACGCGGGCGGGCCGACACCAGCGGCGGTGATCGGATCTAGCGACCGCACAGGCCGCACGACGCCGCGACAGGCCCGCGAGCGCGCTGGCGAGGGTGTCCGCGCAGGTGGAGAACTCTGTTTAGAAACTGGCTGATGGGAGCGGAAGCTCACCGATCGACGAGATTTGCGAAGAGCGCCGTGACTGACCCTTTGCGCAGGGGCCGACTGCCGTGGTCATTGCGTCCGCAGCCGCCGGATCGTGTTGCGGGTCGGGGAGCGACGGAATTTTTGACACCGGTCGTACTCCACAGCACGAGCCGCACGAGCGGCGTGCTCAATCCAGCGTTTCTTGGGCATACTAGGAGCTTCCCGAGCCGCCCCCGAGTCGGCCTTAGAGGCTCCCATGCACGAACAACAACGACAGCAGCCCGATGTAGTTCCGAATCCGCACGATAGCGCAGAGGCCAAGCGTCTTGCTGCGCGCCGGCGTTTCCTCACCGGCACGGCGGGCGGTTCCAGCCTGCTGATCGTCACCCTTTGCCATCAACGAGCACTCGCCAATCCGCCCGGTGGCGGTGCTGGGGGCGTACGCGGCCCGCAGCCAGGTGGCAACTCGAGCCAGCCGGACACGACATCCTCGACCTATGAGCCACGCGGCGTGCTCGTGTCTTCGGAGTTGGTCTGCGCTTCGTTGCACGGTCAGTCCTACAAGAACGTCGCGGTCCTCAACTCGGTGACCGGACAACTGGTCACGCGCGTTGACTGCATCAGGAACTGAGGCATCCTCGCGGCCTGGCAGTTCTCCCCGCACGCGTTCGAGGAAATCGCCCGAAGCTCGTAAGTGACCCCCGCCCCGGTCCGCTGGCGTACCACTTGCGGTAGCGCGATGCCGCATCGGATCTGGGATGGCGATTACGTCGTCTATAACCCGGTTTCCGGGAACACGCACATCCTCGACATCGTGAGCGGCGAGCTGCTGGCCGCGCTGTTCGATGGCGAGCGCGACGCCTCGCAGCTGCACACGCACATCGCGAGGTTCCTCGACGTGCCCGACGACGCGCTCGTCGCGACGCGTGTGGATCGCGTGCTCGAGGTGCTCGACGATCTCGGCCTGGTGGAGCGCGCCGCGTGCTGATCGAGGAGCTCACGCACGACGAGCTGGATCGCCGCTTGCGCGAGCGCGGCGTTCACCTCGATACCGGAGCGTGGACGATCCACCTGCGTCTGCGCGTGCCGGACCTCGCTCGCGACATTGCGGAGATGTACGGCGCCTATCCGGTCGCCGAGCCTGAGACGATCGCGGATGCGAGCCTTTTCATGCAGCGCAAACGCTCGTGGCCGTTCCTCAACCGTGCGCGCGTCAATGTGTGCATCGACGAGCAGCGCGATTTCGACGCGGTTTCCGGCCACGCGGTCTACGCGACGTTCGAGTCGGCGCTCAACTGGAGCATCGCTCTCAGCGACGTCGCGCCGTTGCTCATGCATGCGGCGGTGCTCGAGCGCGATGGAAGCGCGCTGTTGCTTCCCGGGCCCTCGGGAACCGGCAAGAGCACGCTGTGCGCGGCGCTCGCGTGCTCGGGCTGGCGGCTGTTCTCCGACGAAGTCGCCATCTTCCGCCCCGATGACCTCGCGCTCGCGCCGAATCCGCGCCCGGTTTCGCTCAAGAACGGAGCGATCGACACGATACGTCGCAGCTTTCCATCCGCACACATCAGCCGGACGATCGTTGGAACGGCCAAGGGCGACATCGCGTACATGCGGTCGCCGCGTGCTGCCATCGAGCGCTCGCACGAGCCGGCGCTGGCGGGCACGATCGTGCAGCCGATCTACCACGCAGGTGCCGCGACTTCCGTGCGCCGTCTCGCTTCCATCGAAGCCTTCCGTCTGCTCACCGATAATGCAGTGAATTACACCTCGATGCTGCAGCTCGGTTTCGACGCCATCACGCGGATGGTGGATCGATGCCGCTGCTACGCACTGGTCTACTCGCGCCTCGACGAAGCGATGGACACCGTCGCGGCCCTGCATCGTGGCGACCAACCGAACTGAAGTGACAGGTCCCGACGACGC
>DATKLH010000607.1:0-44304 GCA_035542515.1 Casimicrobiaceae bacterium | reverse complement strand
CTCCCGCGACCATGCGCTTCGCATCCTGCCTTGAAAGCAGGCGCAATCCCGCGTGCGCGCCGTGGCTCCAATGCGTTGTCCGGGCCCGAAACGCCATGATCCCGCTCCATCTCGATCCCGACCGCCTGTTTCCCACCGAGCCCTCGACGCGCTTGCTTGCGCGCCGTCTTTACGACACGGTTTCAGCGCTGCCCATTGTCAGCCCGCACGGTCACACCGACCCGCAGTGGTACGCGGACGACACGCCGTTCGGCGACGCCTCGGCGCTGTTCATCACGCCGGACCACTACGTATTCCGCATGCTCTACAGCCAGGGCATCGCGCTCGAGGACCTCGGCATTCCCCGCCGCGATGGCGGGCCGATCGAAGGCGACGCGCGCAGGATCTGGCATCGCTTCGCGGCGAACTATCACCTGTTTCGCGGCACACCGACGCGCATCTGGCTCGATCACGCCTTCGCGACGGTCTTCGGCATCGACGAGCGCCTGACTGCGCAGAGCGCCGATCGCTACTTCGACACGATCAACGCCGCGCTTGCGCGACCGGAGTTTCGGCCGCGTGCGCTGTTCGAGCGATTCAACATCGAGGTGATCGCGACGACGGAATCGCCGCTCGATCCGCTGCTCCATCATCGCAAGATGCGCGAAAGCGGTTGGAAGGGCAGGGTGGTCACCGCGTACCGACCCGATCCCGTGGTCGATCCCGAGTTCGACGGCTTCGCGGCAAACGTTCAACAACTCGGGGCGCTCACCGGCGAGAACGCCGCGACCTGGCAGGGTTATCTCGCTGCGCATCGCCGGCGCCGTGCATTCTTCAAGAGCATGGGTGCCACGAGCACCGACCATGGTCACCCCACGGCTTTCACCTGCGATCTGTCGCCGTCGGAGTGTCAGCGACTCCTCGACGGCGCATTGCGCGGAGCGCTGAATCGCAACGAGGCCGAGGCCTTCCGTGGCCAGATGCTGACCGAGATGGCGGGCATGAGCCTCGACGACCAGCTCGTGCTGCAGATCCATCCGGGCGCGGTGCGCAATCACAACCGGCTGGTCCACGAGCGTTTCGGTCGCGACAAGGGCGCCGACATCCCGATGCGCACCGACTACGTGCACGCGCTCGCGCCGCTGCTTGCGCGCTACGGCAATGAGCGCGACCTGTCGATCATCCTGTTCACGCTCGACGAGACGAGCTACGCGCGCGAGCTCGCGCCGCTCGCCGGCCACTACCCGGTTCTGAAGCTGGGTCCGCCATGGTGGTTCCACGACAGCTTCGAGGGCATGCTGCGCTTCCTGGGTCAGGTGGTGGAGACGGCGGGCTTCTACAACACCGTGGGGTTCAACGACGATACGCGCGCATTCATGTCGATCCCGGCGCGCCACGACGTCTGGCGGCGGGTCGCGTGTCGCTTTCTCGCCAACGCGGTGCGCGAGCATCGCCTCGACGAAGACGAAGCGTTCGAGCTTGCGCCGCTGCTCGCCTACGGATTCGCGAAGTCGGCCTACAAGCTCTAGCGCTCGTCCTCGATCGCGATCGGCTAATGCGAGGTACGCCACCACGCTCCACGTTTCCGAATCGCTCGTGCGTGTGCCGAAGGCCCGCATGGGCGTGTCCGGAATGCCGTGCACGATCCACCAGTACAGGTCGCCGGCGCGATGATGCGACGCGTGCTCGACCAGATCGGTCGGACGACCGCGCAGCGTGGTGACCGCCGGACCGTGGCCGCGAGCGTCGCTGCCATGACAAGCTGCGCAGTTCCGGAGGTAGAGTTGTGCGCCGTGCACGAGCGTCCCGGTGGCGTAGGGCACCTCGAGCGCGGCATATGTCGTCGGATAGGCTGCGCATCCCCAGCCACGCGCCCGCTGCAAGAAGATGAATCGCATCGGAGCCGAGCTCGATCAACCGGTCGGCGCCATTGCCTGCCGCAGCGTGTCCCGAAGCGGCAAGCGACGCGAGATAAACCCGCCGACGATGGCCTGCAGCGCGGTTCGCGACGGGGCAGCGGATCCGCCCGACTTGCGCGAAACCAGCGCCAGCAGCGCGACGAGCAACGCGAGCCGAGCGAGCCAAAGTTGTCCGAAGCCGGTCTGCGCGAGCACGACGGCGATCGTGTCCCATGCCCGGCCTGCGCCGCGGGCAATCCGCTCATGTTGGCGGCTTCCGCTCCGAGCCAGAGCATCACCGAGACCAGCGCGATGCCGACCGCCCACGCTTGCACGGCACGTAACCGGCGAGCGAGCACGTCCAAGTGGCGCGCCGAATCGTCCAAGCGATTGCAAGCGGGTATCGCCGCCCAGCGCAGGAACAGCGGAGCGCCGAACAACGCCATCGTCGAGGCGATGTGCGCAAACCGCGCGAGCGCGAGCAGCGTTGTCACGACGCGATCGAGCCCGCGAAACCGGGGTGTGGCCTACGGTGCAACATCGAACGTGAAATCGCCGTTGGTGACGTGCGCATCCACGGAGAGCACGCGCCAGCTCACGCGACAGGTGCCGGGCGGCAAAGTCGGAACGGTGATCTCCAGCACGCTCGCATCCGCGGGGTCGACCCGCGCGACCGCCTGGGTGACTCGCGTTCCTTTCGCGACAGCACACTAGCCGCGCCCGACGCGGCGCGCGGCGCGACGTTTCACGGAACGCTGCTCCGCGAGGCGCGCGCCGGCTGCGATCGTTTCGCCAAGTCCCGAGCGCTGGATCGCATCGATCCACCACTGCAGCGCGTTGCCCGGCCGCTCGGCGCGCCATGCGATGGACAGCGGGCCGGTGTGGCCCTGATCTTCGATGCGCCTCACGACCAGGCGTCCCGCCGCGATGTCGCTCTGCGCGAGATGCAAGGGGACGAAGCCGCACCCGAGTCCGGCGACCTGCGCGGCGATCTTGGCCTCGATGTCGGGCACCGTGAGCGTATCGGGTCCGTCGCCGAGTCCGATGCTTCGCGGCGGCAGCCGGCGCGACGAATCGGCAGCAACCACCACGCGATGCTGGGCAACGACGCGGCTGGGAATCGGCTCGGGATGACGCGCGAGGGGATGGCTCGGCGCCACCGCGAAGACGGCGTTGAGCTCCGCGAAGCGCCGGACGCGAAGCCCGGCGCCAGACGGCGCATCGCCCGGCGCACCGATGACGAGATCGGCGCGTCCCTCCACCATGGCATCCCAGCTTCCGCCGAGCACTTCGCGGGTGAGCTTGAGCCGGGTCTGCGGTACGCCCTGGGCCGAGCAATCGGCAAGAAACTGCGCCACCATCGGCCACAGGTAGCGGAACGGGATCACCGCGTCGACGGCGACGCGCAGCTCGGGTTCCCATCCGGTCGCAATGCGACGCACGCGATGCTCGAGCTCGTTCGCACTGGCGAGGAGCACCCGCCCCGCATCGAGCAACTCGCGTCCGGCGGCGGTGAGCCTGGCTCGATGGCCGGACCGATCGAACAAGAGGACGTCGAGATCCGCCTCGAGCTTCTGGATCTGGTAGGTGATCGCCGAGGGAACACGGTGCAGCTCCTCCGCGGCGGCGGCGAAGCTGCCTTGGCGATCGATGGCGTCGAGGACCAGCAGCGCGTCGAGCGAGAGCCTGAGTCCGGGCATTCGAAAAATATGAACGAGTTGCCCAGAATTATTCGTTATCAATCGCGAAACGGCAAGCGCATCATTCTGTTCATAGAGCGATACGCCGGCGGCAGGGTGCGCCGGCTCAGCCAACAGGAGATTCGAATGATTGCACTAAGACCGGGTCCCGAGCGCGGCCATGCCGAGCACGGATGGCTCGACTCCTTCCACAGCTTCAGCTTCGCCGACTACTACGACCCGCTGCATATGGGCTTCGGCGCGTTGCGCGTCATCAACGAGGATCGCGTGCAGCCGGGTCGCGGCTTCGGCACGCACGGTCACCGCGACATGGAGATCATCTCCTACGTGCTCGACGGATCGCTCGCGCACAAGGACAGCATGGGCAACGGCTCGGTGATCGTGCCTGGCGACGTCCAGCGCATGAGCGCGGGTCGCGGCGTCATGCACAGCGAGTTCAACCCGTCGTCGGATGCGATCGCGCACTTCCTGCAGATTTGGATCGAGCCGGCGGTGCGCGGCTCCAAGCCCAGCTACGAACAGAAGCACATCGGTGCCGAGCAGAAGCGCGGAAGACTGGCGCTGATCGCATCACCCGACGGCCGTGGCGGCTCCGTGACAATCCAGCAGGACGCCTACGTGTACGCAACCCTGCTCGACGGCGCAGGGCGTGTCAGCCTTTCACTGACGCCCGGACGGCGCGCTTATGTGCATGTCGCTCGTGGCACTGTGACGGTCAACGGCGCGCTGCTGAACGCAGGCGATGCCGCGAAGGTCGAAGACGAGTCGAAGGTCGAGCTCGATGGTGCAACCGCGGCCGAAGTGCTGGTTTTCGACCTGGCCTGACGTTTCCCGAAACAGTATCGAAAGGAAGGCAACATGATTAGCACTCGCAGCCCCACGGCCGTCATCGATGATGCCGGGTCACGCTACGTCGCGACATCCTTCGCATCGACCGGCACCCGCGATGTCGCCGCCCTGGTCGGGCGCATCCTGCTGGCGGTGATGTTCGTCGTCTCGGGTTTCGGCAAGATCACCGGGTTCGACGGGACGGTCGGATACATTGCGAGCAAGGGCCTGCCCGTGCCTGCGCTTCTCGCGGCGGCGGCCATCGCGATCGAGCTGGGCGGCGGTCTTGCGATTCTCGCGGGATGGATGACGCGCTGGGTAGCCGTGGCGTTCATGCTCTTCCTGGTCGTGATCACGCCGATCTTCCACAACTTCTGGGCGGCGCCGGAAGCGCAGCACGCCATGCAACAGATCAACTTCATGAAGAACGTGTCGATCCTCGGCGGCTTCCTGATCTTGTTCGCATTCGGTCCCGGTCGCTACAGCATCGACCGCGGCTGAACCGACCGCGCGCAGCGTACTTCTTGACTAGAGCCGGTCGTTCGCGACCGGCTTTTTCACGTCGGTTCGCTGGAGGGACGTCTGGCGCGCACGGCGATGGCGCACGCAAGCAGGTCGCGCACAGGCGCGACGATCTGCCGCCAGCTTATGAGGCAGCACCAGAAGATGGCGTGAACCCTGGGCTTATCTGAAGCAGTCGACCTCACGCGCCTGCGTTCACTCGCGCACGCGCGAGTCGAGCCAGATCGTGACCGGACCGTCGTTGACCAGGCTCACCTGCATGTAAGCGCCGAACACACCGGTCGCAACCGGCTTGCCGAGCGCGCCGACGAGCGCCGCGACGAACGCCGCGAAGCCGGGTGCACCGATCTCGGGCGGCGCGGCCCCCGACCACGACGGTCGGTTGCCCTTGCGCGTCGACGCGTAGAGCGTGAATTGCGACACGGCGAGGATGTCGCCGCCGACGTCCAGCACCGAGCGATTCATCACGCCGGTCGCGTCATCGAAGATGCGCATTTGCACGATCTTGCGCGCGATCCATGCGCGATCCTCATCGGTGTCGCCCGTGGCCACTGCCGCGAGCACGAGCAATCCCTGGCCGATCGATCCGGTCAGCGCGCCGTCGGCGGTCACGCTGGCTTCGCGCACACGCTGGATCAGAGCTCTCATTGCAGTATCGCGTCGGGGTCGTGAGTCGCAGGTGGAGTGCCAGAGTCGCGCCGGCTGGTCGTCTCGGTCATCGGGACGTTCGCAGCGATCCTTACCTTGCCGTCAGCGGCGCTTGTGCCGGTAAGCGCCGGCGCCTTCGCCGTCGCGGTCGCGAGCTGATTTCGGTTGATCTTCGACGTGTTCCCCGATCGCCGCTCTAGCGGACGATCTTGCGCTCGACCTCGATCAGTCGGCCCGCGTCGAAGGTGAGGGTGGTGACCGTGTTCGCATCGGCGCTGGTGGGAAGATAGGTCCAGCGCTCGAGACGCTTCCCCTTGCCCTGGCTCTTCATGTCCGGCGCACCGATACGGGTGAGCACCTCGCCCACGCCGATTCCGGGCGCCAGGAACTTGCGCTGCGCCGCATCGCCGCCTCCCGGCTTCGCATGCCGCTCCGACGCGCTGCGTGCGGATTTCGCCGAGTCGCCTCGCTTGCCGGGTTTTGCCGCGCCCGTCGATGCGGGTCGGGTGGGAGGTGCGGGTGCGAACGGCAACACCGACACTTCCGCGGGTTCCCGATCGAAGTCGCGCAACTCGCGTCCGGCCGGACAGGGCGCGTCCTGGTACATCACCCCGCCGCCATCGAGCGCGCATTTGTAGACCGACGACGTGCCGGTCGCCGCGTGCGCGGTCAACGCCACCGTGGCGAGGGCGACTCCGAATGTCAGGCGGACGGACATGGGCTGGACGCGAGAGCGGCGGGCCACGTTACGATAGCGCTTTCATGCGCGCAGCGAGCGCGTAGCGAGCATTCTTCAACGAACTCCTGCCCGACGGCACTAGACCATCCGATGGATTATCGCGCGCAGCTTGCCGCCCGCGTTGCGGAGATCGCACCGTTCCACGTCATGGAGGTGCAGACCGCCGCGCGCGCGCTCGAGGCGCAGGGTCGCAGCATCGTCCACATGGAGATCGGCGAGCCGGATTTTCCGACGCCGGCGCCGGTGATCGCCGCGGCGCAGGCAGCGATCGCAAGCGGCAACATCTACTACACCTCCGCCCTGGGATTGCCCGAGCTGCGCGCGGCGATTGCGCGCCACTACGCCGACCATTACGGTGCTTCGGTGTCGGCGGATCGCGTCATCGTCACCGCCGGTTCTTCGGCCGCACTGCTGCTGGTCATGGCCTTGCTCGTCGACCGCGACGAGTCGATCCTGCTCGCCGACCCGGGTTATCCGTGCACCCGGCAATTCGTGCGCGTGCTCGAAGGGATGCCGCGCGCGATTCCGGTGGGCCCCGAATCGAACTACCAGCTTACCGCGCAACTGGTCGAGCGCCACTGGTCGCCCACGACGCGCGGCGTGCTGATTGCCTCGCCTTCGAATCCCACCGGCACGGAGGTCCCGGCTCAGGAGATGCAGCGCATCGCCGCCACCGTTGCCGCGCGCGGCGGTCGCTTCATCGTCGATGAGATCTACCTCGGCCTCACCTACCAAGGCGAGCCGCGCAGCGCCCTGGCGCTGGCCGACGACGCATTCGTCATCTCGAGCTTCTCGAAGTACTTCAACATGACCGGCTGGCGTCTGGGCTGGATCGTCGCGCCCGAGCGCCACGTGCGCGACCTCGAGAAGCTCGCGCAGAACCTGTACATCTCGCCGCCCACGCCTTCGCAACTCGCTGCGCTCGCATGCTTCACACCGGCGACGCACGACATCGTCGAGCAGCGACGTCGCGCGTTCCGCGAGCGTCGCGATTTCCTGGTGCCGGCGCTGCGCGAGCTCGGCTTTCGCATCCCGGTGACGCCTACCGGCGGCTTCTTCGTCTATGCCGACTGCTCCGCGTTCGCCGAGGACAGCGCGACCTTCTGCAGGGACGTGCTGGACGGTGCCGGCGTCGCGATCACGCCGGGCATCGACTTCGGCGTGCACCGCGCGAGCGCGCACGTCCGTTTGTCGTACACCGTCGGCATGGAAAAATTACAGGAAGGAATCCATCGCCTTCGGCGATTTCTTGACCGATAATTGCGGGGTCCCCCACGACGCAGTTGTGCAGAATATGTTTCGCCCTTGGAACCGGTTGCGCTTGCCGGTAAAGAAGCGCGCGTGGAGTGCCGCCCATCTGCGGCCGCGCCGCATGATGGCCGCCTCGGTCGTTGCCGGCGCGCTCGCGTTGAGCGCTTGTGCAACATTGCAGACGACTGTCGGCTACTACTGGCAAAGCGCGCAGGGACAGTGGGACCTGCTGCTGCGGGCGAAGCCGATCCCCGAGGTGATCGGCAGCACGCACGACGTCGTTCTGAAGACTCGGCTCGAAAAAGTGCACGAGATTCGCGAGTTCGCCACGCGCGAGCTCGGTCTTCCCGCGAACAACAGCTATCGCAATTACACGGATCTGGGCCGGCAGTTCGTGCTGTGGAACGTGTTCGCGACGCCGGAGCTGTCGCTGCGTCCGGAGCAGTGGTGCTATCCGATCGCGGGCTGCGTCAGTTACCGCGGCTACTTCCGTGAGGACGAGGCGCGCGCGGAAGCCAAGCGCCTGCGTGAACGCGGCGACGACGTGTACGTCGGCGGCGTGCCCGCGTATTCGACGCTCGGCTACTTCGACGATCCGGTGCTCTCCTCGTTCGTGCGCTGGCCCGAAACCGAGGTCGCGCGGCTGATCTTCCACGAGCTTGCGCACCAGCTTCTCTATGTACAGGGCGACACGGCGTTCAACGAGTCGTTCGCCGTCGCCGTGGAAGAGGCTGGCGTGCAACGCTGGCTGAAGGCCCAGCACAACGCGAAGCTCGAAGAGCAGTTCAGACGCACCCAGCGCTCGCGCGTGATGTTCCGCGACCTGGTGCGCGAGGCGCGCGCAAAGCTGGTGCATGTCTATGCCAGCAAGATGAGCGATGCGGAGAAGCGCGCGGCCAAGCAGGCGACCTTCGCGGCGATGCATGCCGCCTACGAGCAGGTCAAGGCGGCGGATCCGGGCATGGCCGGGTACGACAACTGGTTCGCGCAGCACCCGAACAACGCCAACATCGCGGCGATGGGCTTGTACAACGATCGAGTGCCGGCTTTCCTCGAGCTTTTGCACGAGGAGCACGACGACCTGCCGCGGTTCTACGCCCGCGTGCGCGAGATGGCGGCGCTCGACCGCGCCAAGCGTGAGACGATCCTCGCGACGCTCGCCAGCCGCGCCCCGGCGCCGCTGGAGGCCCGCATCGCGCCGGTGGTGCCGGGGACTGCTGGCGGGGTCGAGGCGACCGCACCGGTGGCCTCGGGAGCACCCGTCGCCGCGGCAGCCCCGGTCGCCACCACCGGCACGCATTGATCGTCCGGGCGACGATCGTCCTTGGCCGGCCTCGAGCGGCGGTTGCCGGCGTGCTAGGGCCAAGTGCGGGCGCCGCCCGCCTGACGTTGTGGGCAAAGGGCCTTTCAGGCTAAAATACTGGGCTTCCTTGCCTCACCCGCCGCGAGCCGGGTCTTCCCCGGCGCAATTGCGCGGAGCATGCATCGTGGTTGGCATCCGGGGAGGCCGCATCCGGCGCGGCTTCGGAAACAGGAATCGCGCGCCGATTTGAGTCCACAAGGAGAGTCCAAGCTCATGCGTCATTACGAAATTGTTTTTATCGTGCATCCGGATCAGAGCGAGCAGGTGCCCGCGATGATCGAGCGATATCGCACGATGGTGACCGGCCAGGGCGGCCGGATCCACCGCCTCGAAGACTGGGGACGGCGCCAGCTCACCTACCCGATCCAGAAGGTGCACAAGGCCCACTACGTGCTGATGAACATCGAGTGTCCGCAGCAGACGCTCAACGAGCTCGAGGACGGCTTCAAGTTCAACGATGCGGTGCTGCGCCACCTGGTTGTCGCGATGACCGAAGCGGTCGTCACGCCGTCGCCGATGATGAAGGAAGAGAAGGCGCGATCGCTCACCGGCGGACGCGACGGCGAGCGGCCCGAGCGTGGCGAGCGCCCGGAACGCGGGGAGCGCCCGGAACGCGGGGAACGGCCCGAACGCGGCGAGCGTACCGAGCGCGCACCGTCGGAACCGGCTCCGGCTCAATCCTGAGCGCGCGATCGCACGCCGGCCGGTAGATGAACCGGCTCGTGCTCGACGCGACGCTCTCCGGACGCGATGACTTGCGTTATACCCCGGCCGGAGTTGCGGCGATCGATTGCATGCTTGCGCATCGATCGGTTCAGTCCGAAGCGGGTGGAGAGCGACGGGTCGACTGCGAATTGCACGCAGTTGCGTTCGGTGACATCGCGACGAGTATGAGCTCGGTCGCGCCAGGCACCGCGATCCGCTGCGAAGGTTTCCTGGCGCGCCGCTACCGCACCGGTATCACGCTCTCACTGCACATCACACGATTCAAACGCATTACCGAGGACCACTGACATGCCAAGGACATTCGGCAAGGGCAAGGCCAAAGGCAAGGACGGCAAGCGCCGCGAGCGCGGCAACAATCTGTTCAAGCGCAAGAAGTTCTGCCGCTTCACCCTGGAGAAGGTGAAGCAGATCGACTACAAGGACATCGACGTGCTCAAGGACTTCATCCAGGAGAACGGCAAGATCATGCCGGCGCGCATCACGGGCACCAAGGCGCACTACCAGCGCCAGCTGTCCACGGCGATCAAGCGGGCGCGCTTCCTCGCGCTCCTGCCGTACACCGATCTGCACTGACTCGGAGCGCGAACATGCAGATCATCCTCTTGGAGAAGATCGCCAACGTCGGCAACCTCGGCGACGTGGTAAAGGTCAAGGACGGCTACGCGCGCAATTTCCTGATCCCGCAAGGGCTCGCGAAGCGCGCCACTCCCGAGAACCTGAAGGCGATCGAGGAACGCCGCGCCGACCTCGAGAAGGCGGCCGGCGAGAAGCTCGCCACGGCCCAGGCGCAGGGCGAGAAGATTGAGGGCACGACGCTGCGCATCGCGCAAAAGGCCGGCGTCGACGGTCGCCTCTTTGGCTCGGTGACCAACGTCGACATCGTCGAGGCGCTCAAAGCGCAGGGCGTGGACGTCGAGAAGTCGATGATCCGCATGCCGTCGGGCCCGCTCAAGCAGGTGGGCGATCATCCGGTCACCGTCGTGCTGCACACCGACGTGACTGCGCATGTGACCGTCACGGTGGTCGGCGAGACCGTCACGACCTAACCCCTTATGAATAAAGCGAAAAAGAGAGGCCCAAGGCCTCTCTTTTTGTTTGTCGTCTTGTAGTACAGAATCGTCGTTGATCCCGCGACTAGCTGCGCCAACATGCCTGACGAAACTCCTGTCGACGTATTCAAACTCCCACCACATTCGATGGAGGCGGAGCAGTCAGTGCTCGGCGGCCTATTGCTCGATAATGAAGCCGCGGACCGAATCGGCGATTTGGTTTCGGGGTCAGATTTCTACGTCGAGATACATCAAATACTTTATCGCGCTATCACTCAGCTTATTGCAGAGGGCAAGCCAGCAGACGTTGTGACGGTATCGGAGCAGCTACGGTCACTTCAAAAATACGACTACGTTGGCGGTATTGCGTATCTGAGTGCACTGGTTCAGAACGTCCCCACTTCGGCGAACATTCGTCACTACGCGTTGCTTGTGCGAGAGCGCTCGATTCTTCGACAACTGATCTCAACAGCCACTGAAATAACTGAACTCTCATATCAGCCGCTCGGCAAGTCCGCCCGAGAAGTACTGGATCAGGCAGAAGCGAAGGTCTTGCACATTGCCGAACAAGGTGCGCGTGGAGCACAGGCATTTCAAGAGATCGGCAAGCTGCTCGCCAGCGTCGTCGATCGCATTGAGATGCTGTACAACCGCGACGATCCATCAGATGTAACGGGTGTTCCGACCGGGTTCAAGGATCTCGATTCGATGACCTCCGGTTTCCAACCGGGCGAACTCATCGTCGTGGCGGGTAGGCCGAGCATGGGAAAGACCGCACTTGCGCTCAATTTCGGCGAGAACGTCGCGTTGAACGCCGGCCTTCCGGTCGCGGTCTTCTCGATGGAAATGGGCGCCACGCAGCTCGCGCTGCGCTTGATCGGTTCGGTGGGGCGCCTCGACCAGCACAAGTTGCGTACCGGCCGGCTCGCTGCAGACGACTGGGAGAAGCTCTCGACGGCGCTCGGTCGCCTGAACGAAGCGCCGATCGTGATCGACGAAACGCCCGCGCTCAACGCCATCGAAGTGCGCTCGCGCGCGCGACGGCTGATGAAGCAGTACGGCAAGCTCGGCCTGGTCATCGTCGATTACCTGCAGCTCATGCAGTCGACGACGCAGGGCGAGAATCGCGCGACCGAAATCTCGGAGATCTCGCGCTCCATGAAGGCGCTCGCCAAGGAGCTGCAGGTTCCCGTGATCGCGCTGTCGCAGCTCAATCGCTCGCTTGAGCAGCGGCCCAACAAGCGACCGGTGATGTCGGATCTGCGCGAATCGGGCGCCATCGAGCAGGACGCCGACGTCATCCTGTTCATTTATCGCGACGAGGTCTACAACCCCGACTCGCAGGACAAGGGAACCGCCGAGATCATCATCGGCAAGCAACGCAACGGACCGATCGGCACGGTGCGCCTGACCTTCCTCGGCGAATACACGCGGTTCGAGAGCTTCGCGGCGCCCGGGAGTTATTGAATGGATGTCAATTCGTACGGCAGGCAGCTCACGCCTGCCGAAATCGACGCGAAGGCGCACCGCGAATTCGTAGGCGGCATGTGGGACGAGATCGGCGCGCTGCAGCTCGACTTCATGCGCGGACGGGGACTGAAACCGTCGCATCGGTTCGTCGACGTGGGTTGCGGTGCGCTTCGCGGCGGCGTGCATTTCGTGCGCTACCTCGAGCGCAGTCGTTACCATGGTCTCGATGTCAACGCGTCGCTGATCGAGGCCGGCCGGAAGGAACTCAGGGACGCCGGCCTTGGCGACAAGGATGCGCAGCTCCTGGTGAGCGATCGCTTCGACCTCGATCGGTTCGGCAGGCAGTTCGATTATGCGATCGCGGTCTCGCTGTTCACGCACCTGCCGATGAACCACATCACCGTGTGCCTTAATCGGATCGCCAGGGTGCTCGAACCCGCCGGCTGCTTCTACGCGAGCTATTTCCATGCGCCGACGCGCGCGCATCTGGATCCCATCGAGCATCCGCCTGCCGGGATCGTCACCCAATTCGACCGCGATCCCTACCACTATTCGCTCGATGAGCTGCGCTGGATGGCACCGGCGCAACTCGACGTCGAGCGCATCGGCGGTTGGGGTCATCCCCGCGGCCAGTCGATGGTCGCCTTCCGGCGCATCGGCTAGCGTTTCGTCCGCGCAGTTCGTGGCGCTCGCGCAGGGCAGCGCTACATCGTGGGCGTGCGATCAGCGATCGCTGAGGGCCGCATTGACAGCCTGCAAATCATCTTGAATTCGCCCTCACCCGGCCCTCTCTCCACTGTGCGGCGAGAGGGAGTCTTCAGGGCAGATGACTGACCGCTGGCGCGAGACGACTCCCGCTGCGTGAGACGACTCCCCGCTTGCGCCAGGCGACTCCGCGGTCGTGCGAGACGACTCCTTGCTCGTGCGAGACGACTCCGCGGTAGTGCGAATCGACTCCGCGCTCGTGCGAGACGACTCCCGCTGCGCGAGACGACTCCCGCTTGCGCGAGGCGACTCCGCGGTTATGCGAGACGACTCCCGCTTGCGTGAGACGACTCCCCGCTTGCGCGAGACGACTCCTTGCTAGTGCGAGACGGCGCACTTGGATACCTCGCCCCGCCTGCGGGAGAGGTCGCGTGCCGCGCAAGCGGCGCGCGGGTGAGGGGCATGCGTCCATTTCGAGACAGGTTCTAGCTCCAATTCACGAGCGTGACGGTCAAGCGCTCGCATCCCTGCACCCTCGCCAATCCGCACGCGCGAGCCGCTTGTCCGCTCGGCGATCCGCACCCTTCGAGCGACTTTCTTCGCTCGCCGATCGGCAACAAGCGAGCAGCGTTTCGCCATCGCCCCCCTGTTGGAAGTGACAGTATCGCGATCGACTCGCCCGATGCATCGCGAGCCTCGACATCCGCGACATCGCGGCATGCGCAGCTCGCAATCGCGACTTGTCACGCGATGCGCATCATCCGTTGGTTGTATGGAACGCGAGCAACCTTTCGGTGACGATGCGTCTCATCGCGTCGACGCTGAAAACGCCAGCACGGTGCGATGAGAGCGCGCTTCGACGAGATCGCGTTTCAAGCGCGCACCGGTATCACGTTAGTCGCATCTCCGGGAGAGACCCAATGAGACCTTGGCTTGTCCTCGTCGCCGTCCTGCTCGCTGTGTGCTGTCCGACTCTGGCATCGGCCAGCTGCACCAGCTCGACCTACTGCTCGGACATCGGCGTCAAGTCCGTGACCGTCAGTGGAGTCAACAACATTCCTTCGGCACCCAACCAGAATCGTGCGTACTTCGGATGGTCCGAGGCGTTGCAGAGCGACGCGACCCGAAGCGGCTGCGTGCAATTCGTATTCGACGTCACCACCGCCACCGGCAAGGCGCTCCAGGCGCAGCTGTTGATGGCCAAGGTGACCGGTCGCAATGTCAGCCGCATCGACTACGACCCCACCAACAAGCCGTTCTGCGTCCTGGTGTTGCTCGAAGTGAGCTAACGCAGCCTCGGGCGGACGCGGCATCGCGAACGCGACACGCGAATGTGCGCGCGGCGATCGCGCATTGCGTGTCGTGCGAATGCTTGGCGACCAGAAGAACCGGGCAATCGGAGGACCGGCGTGAATCAGCTCAAGCGCGCTTGCGCGGCGGCGGCGGTCATGACGTGGGCCATGTGCGCATCGGCCCAGGTGCAAACGCACGACGAGCTCGACATCATCGAGTTGGTGCTGGCCGGATACGCAAACGCCCGGACGCCGCAGATCACACTCACCGCTCCATCGCCGATCGCGCTGGGCACGACGGTTACGTTATCGGCCACCGCAACGGTCAACCAGGGAACCATCCAGTCGGTATCGTTCTTCGATGGCCCGCTGTCGCTCGGCGCGAGCGGAAGCAGCCGTTCGCCGTACACCAGGAGCTGGACAGCGACGCCCGCGGGAATCCATCCATTGTCGGCGACGGCGACGTCGTCGGGCTTCAGCCGCACGTCCAGCGTCGTGCAGGTGAAAGTCTGCGACGTTCCGAGCGTGTCGATGAGCACGCTGCCTCCTTCGCCTTTCGGTGCGGCGGGCAACCTCACGCTGCAGGCAGTCGCGTCGAGCCCGGGCAATGGATGCGACATCAAGCAGGTCGACTTCGTGTCGCAATCGGAGGGCAAGACCTACTCCTCGCTGGGCACTAACCTGCCTCTCTACACGTATTCGCCGTGGGGCGTCCCGGGCCCGGGCACTTACGTGTTCACCGCGAGAGCCAAGGACGAGCGAGGCGTCACCACGACCTCCGCACCGCTAACGCTGACCGCGTGTGCACCGCCGACCATCAACTTCGTCTCTCCTTCACCGCCGCCGGGAGCACAGATCCTCGCTCCAGTGACGGTCGCTGCGACAGGCAGCGTTGCGGCAGGATGCGGGCCGCTTACGACCTTCCTGTTCAACGGCAACAATCTGCTCGCGAGCAGCAGCGGCTCGGCCGTGTCTGTAACGGTGAGTCCGCCGGCGGGTGCTTACGCCGTGCGGGCGCGCGCTCAGGATGGCGCGGGGCAGGCGACTGATGCCACGCTGAGTTTCACGGTCGTTGCGCCGGGCAGCAACCTGCCGCCCGCGATCTCGTCGATCCAGCCGGCATCGACAAGCGCTTCACCCGGCACGCCGGTGACATTCAACGTCGTCGCGACCGATGCGAACACGGGCGACAACCTCACCATCCAGTTGCTCAACGGCGCCACCGAGCTCGGCAAGGTCGTTCATGTCGCGCCCGCCAACGTGGCACTGCAGTGGACGCCATCGGCAACCGGCGATTACACCTTGACCGTGAAGGTCACGGACAGCGGCGGGTTGTCGACCTCGCAGAACGTGACGGTATCGGTGGTCAGCATTCCGGTTTCGCCGCCTCCTGCAGCGGACCAGGTCATTCCGGTCGTGTATCCAACGCCTGGGATCGGCACCGTGGCCGGCTCGTTCTCGGTCGGCGACAACGGTGCCGCATCGTATTCGATACCGATACCCGTTCCACCGGGCACTGCGGGAATGCAGCCCAACCTCGCGCTTGTCTACAGCAGTCAATCGGGCAACGGCCACCTCGGCGTCGGCTGGTCGCTGTCGGGCTTGTCGATGATTGCGCGCTGTCCGAAGACGGAGTTGCAGGACGGCACGCGCCAGGCCATCAACTACAACAACGCGGACGACGACGCGTTTTGTCTGGATGGCCAGCGGCTTGTGCTCGTCAACGGTGGGACTTCGCTGGTCGACACCAATTACAGCACCGCCACGTTTCCAAACGGCATCAGCGCGATCAAGTACGAGTACCGCACCGAGCTCGATTCGTTCGCACGCATCGAGGCCTATCAGGAAGCCGATCAAACCAACGGCAACCTGCTGGTTGGCCCCTATCGCTTCCGCGTGTGGACCAAGTCCGGCCAGGTGATGGACTACGGGTCGCGCTGGTGGATCGTCACGGCGGGGTGGACACAATCGAATGGCCGCAACGGCGTCTTGCAGCAGCGCAAGAACGTGGGCAAGACATGGGTGCTCGACCGCGTGATCGATCGGTCCGGGAATTTCATGGAGATCGATTACGCCGATCGTGCGTACGAGGCGGGTCCGGCCGATCCAGCCTACGGTCTCAACCTGATCCGGCTGTATGGCAATTGCAGTCAGTCGCCAGGCGGTTCGCTCAGTTCATCGCAGTCGACGCCCATCCCGATTGGAGCGCTGCCCAGCGTCGAGTATTGGGTGACGTCGATACGCTACTACGCGAGCGACGCGCCTGCGAGCGATTGCGGAAGCGGCACCAACAACCAGGTTTCGTTCGTCTATGAGGACATGCCGGGTCAGGCGAGCGGTCCTGCGCGCGACCGCTATTACGACTCGGGACAGGGACAATCGTCGCTATCCAAGCGCCTCGTGGAGATCCGTGCGAGTGCCGACGGCCTCGGCGTGGCGGAGGGAACCATCTCCACTCGCTTCGGGCTCGCGTATACGGCAAGCCAGCAGACGGGGCGAAGCCTGCTCCAGTCGGTCACGCGATACGGTTCCGACGGTGTGGCCTTGCCTGCCACGTTGTTTGCATGGGCCGCGAACGATTCCGCGACCGGTTGGAACGCAACGGGGCGGACATTCGCGCAGTCTTCGGTCGTCGTGCCGTTCGGGATCAACCCGAGCAACCAGGGGGATCCCGGCGTGATGGTGGGAGACTGGAACGGCGACGGCTTGAGCGACCTGCTGGGTTGGCGCACGCGCCCGCATCCGTTCCTTCCCGGATGGTACGTGCACGAATTGGTCGTGTGCCTTGCGAACGGCGCGGGATTCACCTGCGGCAGCAACGGCGTATTCAACTCGTCTGCGACACGCGTCGTCGACCAGGATTCCTCGGCGTTCTACGGAAGCGGGACGCTCCAGCTCGAGCTGCTCGATGCCAACAACGACGGCAAGGTCGACCTCGCGTGGAGCGATAGCAGCGGCAATTGGACCCTCTGCCTCTCCGATGGCCAGTTCGCATGCACCCCGGCAGCCGGGACGTGGAAGACCAGCAAGCCGAACGGGCCGACGTTTCGCGGCGACTTCGACGGCGACGGGCGCATCGACGTGGTGACCTACCTTGGCAATGCGGTATACGAGGTCTGTCTCAACCGCGATACCGGCTTCGCGTGCTATCAGCAAAACCTGAACTCGCAGGTCGCCAATGGATTACCCGCGTATCCGTACACGCCGTGCTCAGCCGCCGAGGGGTCGGGTTGCGAAGCATTCACCGATTCGAACGTGCAATACCAGGTGCTCGTCGCCGACGTCAACGGCGACGGCAAGGCCGATCTGATTCGTCGTCGCAGCGACAGCGACCTCGAGGATCGCTGGAAGGCGTGCTTCTCCGACTTCGGACCTGGCACGAGTAACTCGTTCGTCTGCCATGATCGATTCATTCAGGCTGCGAAAGGGCGCGTCGACAACACCGTCCTCTACGACTTCAACGGCGATGGCATCGCCGATCTCGCGAGCACGGAAGGCGGTGTCAACCAGTGGCGTGTGTGCTTGTCTACCGGGGACGGCGCGTTCGAGTTTCGCGATCCGTATGTCCACTGGGACCCGGGCTATGTCGACCCCGTGACCGGCGTCCACGGCGCTTACGTCGACGCGAGCGGCACCGCGGTCAGCTACTACGACAGCACGGTCACACCGCGCTGCCGAGTCTGGAACGGCACCGGGGCGAGCGGCAACACCAAAGTCATCTATGGCGACTTCAACGGCGACGGACGCACTGACGTCGCGAGTTGGAATAGCAGCTCGCGCGCGTGGACGGTGTGCATGTCGACCGGAAGCGACTTTGCGTGCGCAAATTGGGCAGGACCCGTCATCGGCAAGAGCAATCCCGACCTCAATCAATGGGTGCTGACGGGTGACTTCGATGGTGACGGCAAGACCGACCTGATATGTCTGGCCGGCGGTTGCAATGGGCAGCTCGGCTTGTCCGCCGGGCCGCGGTTCGGCGATGTGCTCACGAAGATCACTACCGGGCTTGGCGCGACGACGCAGGTCACGTATGCGCCCCTGACCGACGGCTCGGTTTACAGCAAGGGAGCCGGCGCCGCCCCCACGCAGCGAGAGCTCGACGTCCAATCGCCCCTATACGTCGTCAAACATACCGACGAGAGCAATGGCATCGGCGGCTTCTTCAAGAACGACTACTTCTACGAGAATCTGCGCGGTCGCACCGATGGAAGGGGACTCTACGGATTCTTCAAGAAGCGGGTACGCGACGGCAACAACATCGTCACGGAGACCGAGTACCTGCGCGTAGCGGCCTCGAGTTATCCATCGAACTGGGCCGTTGTGGGACGTCCATCGGTGGTGCGCAAGTACGCACCGAATCCCGCAACCTTCGTCGCCGACATCAGCCAGTCCTCAGCCTTCACGGGCGGCACGACGCTGTTCGGGACGAGCTTGCGCCTGGTGAATCGCTCGACCAACAGTTGGGAAATGCGCAGTTCCTCGAGCTGCGGCTCGGTCTGCGGCGGCGCGCCCGTCATCGTCACATCCAATCTCTCGCAATCGGTGGACGAAAGCTGGGAGCTCGATGGATCCGCGCTTCCGACCATGACCACGACGACGCCGTTCGCATTCGTGGACGCGTACGGCAATCCGCAGCAGGTCACGGTGACCAGCAGTGACGGCTACATCAAGGATACCGTCAACACCTATCAAAACGATGCCGGCCCTCGCTGGTTGCCTGGCCGATTGACGAGAGCCGACGCGACGCTGACGCACCCACGTTTCGGTGCGGTCAAGCGCGTCGCCGCATTCACCTATCAGGGCATGAACGGCACCTGCACCGGCGCCGCCGCAGGCCAGTCGTGCGACGAGATTGTCGAGCCGGATTTTGTCAACGATTCGGCAACGGCCTATAGCCTTTGGCAGCAGACCAGCTATCGATACGATAGTTACGGAAACCGTGTGGCCACGACGGTACAGTTCAAAGACCGCGCCGGGACGCTGAACAGTCGCGCGACAACGACGCAGTTCGGTTACAACGGTCGGTTCGCAACGCTCGTCACCAACGCCCTGAATCAAAGCGAATCGCGTCAGTTCGACACGCGCTGGGGCCTGATGGTGATGCTGCAGGGCCCGAACGGCGTCGTGACGAACAATCTATACGATGGCTTCGGCCGCAAGTACGGCGAGCGCATCCTCGACGCAAGCGGCAATCGGCTGAAGGAGACGTTCGCGCCGACCGAGACGTCGGGATTGACGGGATTCGAGCGCTATCGAACACGCGCGTTAGTGTCGGGTGGCGCCGAGACGCAGACCTATTTCGACGAGCTTCAGCGCGAGACCCGGACCGCAGCGAAGGCTTTCAATGCGGGAACGTACGCGCAGGTCTCGACCGCATATGACTCGCTTGGGCGCAAGAGCGCCACTTCCAAACCGGCTGGTGCAGGAACGATCACGACGACGTATTCGTCGTACGACCCGCTGAATCGTCCCCTGACCGAGCAGACGACCGGAAGCGGCCTTTCCCTCACGACGACCTACGCCTACAAGGCGATTACTACTGCTACCGGCCTCACCATCGACGGGGCTTCGGTAGGCGGCGGGCTGTACACGACGCTCACGCAGACCGGTACAGGAATCGCGTCGCGGGCTATTGTGAAATACGTCAACAGCCAAGGCCAGACGGTGCGGGTGACCGACGGCGAAAACGGATCGACCGACTTCGTCTTCGATTCGTACGGGAACCTGATCAAGACGATCGGGCCGGCCGGCATCGCGGAGCAATTGAGCTACGACCGACGCGGCCGCAAGATCGGTCTGGCGAGTGCGGATTCGGGGGCGTGGAGCTACGAGTACGACGGCATCGGGCAACTTGTGCGGCAGACGGACGCGAAGGGACAGGTCACGCGCATGTTCTACGACGCGATCGGTCGCGTGGTGGAGCGGCGGGAGCATCCGGGGGGCGAGTCGACGACGCCTTTCGTGACGATATCGAGCTTTGATGCGTACGCCGATGGCACTGGCTGCGCTTACGGCATCGGCAAGCTTTGCGAGGTTCGAACCGCGACGGCGGCGCGCACGTCGGTAGGCGGGGCGCTCGTCAACCCGGAAACGCGACGCGTGAGCACCTTCGACGCGGCGGGTCGTCCGTTCAAGGACACGACGCAGGTCGATGGCCGGAGCTTCGACCACGTCACGACGTTCGACGTGAACGGTCGCGTCGACAAGCTGGTTTACCCCAGCGGCTACATCGTCGTGCATCGCTACACGCCCTGGAGCGGGGTGCTCGATCAGGTCGCGGAATGGCGTGGAACCAGCACTGGAGCGGTGCATTGGCAGGCCAACAGTCGCTTTGCGGATGGACAGATCCAGTCGATGCAGGTCGGTTCGGCGGCAACCACCAAGGGCTACGATGGCTTTGGTCGCGTCGCGAGCATCTCCACGAGCGGAGGGACACAAGCTGCGTCGTATGCCTTCGACGCGCTCGGCAACCTGACCAGTCGCAACGGACCGGAAAGCGGCGGCTCTGCACAGACGTTCGCCTACGACCGCGTCAACCGGCTCACCAATTTTGCGGGACTCACTGCGTCGTATTCCGCAGACGGCAACATCAGCGTCAAGGCTGGAAGCACGTATGCGTACGTGCCCGGTACGCACCGATTGTCGTCGGCGGCCGGCAACAGTTATGCAGGTTACGACGCAAACGGCAACGTCGGCACCATCACCAACGCGGGCGTAACGCGCGCGTTGACATACGCACCGTTCAATCTTCCCTCGACCATCGCAGGGCCGGGCGGCACGTTGGCGTACGTCTACGATGGCGCACACGCGCGTATCAAGGAGACGAGCGCCGGGGCTGCAAGCAGCGGCACGACGTACTACCTCGGTGATTACGAGGAACACCTTCGCGCTGGGGACGCGGTGCTCGAACAGCGCCACTATCTCGGCACACCGGAAGGCGTCATCGGCCTCTACACCGCGCGCAGCAACGGCGCAAACGACCTCCGCTATTGGCACAAGGACCATCTCGGCAGTGTCGTGGTCATCACCGACGCAGTCGGCACGGTCAAGCAGTCGTTCGCGTACGACGCCTGGGGCAATCGCACTCAGACGGTCCTTGCGACCGGCGAACCGTACGCCGAAGAGCGCGGCTACACCGGCCACGAGCAGTTGGTCGAGGTCGGTTTGGTGCACATGAATGGTCGCATCTACGACCCTGGTGTCGGTCGCTTCCTCGAGGCCGACCCCATCGTGCAGGACCCGCTCAACGGACAGAGCTACAACCGCTACGCCTACGTCCTCAACAATCCGTTGTCATTCACCGATCCCACCGGATTCAGCTGGTGGACCAAGTGGCGCAAGCCGCTGCTCGCGATCGCTGCGGCGGCCACATTGCAGTGGTACGTGCCTTCGGCGCTTCTTGCTGATCTCGCGCCCTTCGAGGTTACGACCGAGGCGTTTTCGAGTGCGAACTTCGTCGGCGCCGTTGCAGGTGGTTTCGCTGCGGGCGGAATCCAGGGCGGGAATATCGAAAGTGCCTTGCAGGGTGCGGTATTCGCGAGCCTGAACTTCGGGATCGGCGCGCTCACCGGCCACACGCCGGCGTTTGGAACGAACGAGTTCGCCGCAAATGTCGCGCTGCACGCCGGATTGGGATGCGGCCAGCAGGCGGCAGCCGGCGGGAGCTGTCGCGGTGGCGCGCTGTCGGGCGGGTTCTCGGCGTTCGCGGGGCCGTTGATTCAAGGACCGTACGCGGTACAGTTGGCGGGTCACGCAGCTATCGGCGCGGCTGCTTCCCGGCTAGCAGGCGATCAGGCCACGAATGGGGCAGTAACTGCGGCATTTGGCTACCTCTTTAATGAGGCTGCAGGTGCGAGTGCGTCGCCCGGGGCAGACCTGCCGCCAGCGCCCCAGTGGGTCGTAGATTTTGCGGCGGGCTTCGGTGATAACCTATCGTTCGGCATTACGAGATGGATTCGAGATCGTTTCGACATTGGATCGGTTGATCGCACATCCGGGCCGTACTTCGCTGGGGAGATGGTGGGCATGGCGGAATCCACATTTCTTGGAGGAGCGCTAGGTTTGAGGCTTGCAGGAACGGCAGGGCCCGGCGTCGAGTTCTCTCACTGGATTCCGAATCGATGGGGCGGACCGCGAAGTTTATTGAATGGAAACTTTGTGACGGACGTTGAGCATGCGTTGTCCGATCCGTACCGCTATCGATTCATGGACCGCGCTTGGAAGGCATTGAACCCAATGCCCACGATGCTCGTTCAACAGTGGAATCGGATCCCGTGGTTATGGAAAGGAAGCGGAGGCGGGGCAGGATATGGCGCCGCGTCAGTATGGGGCAACTAATGGCGTTCCTCGCGGGTCTTAAGGGCGCTCTGAGGCGCGGAACGCCTTCATTCAACGAACTGGAGACTGCGGTACTTACGGCAATCCGAAGCAAATTGCCGCCCGATGTTCAACTCAGATTTGAAGAGCGCATCAAACGCGTGAATCTCGTGCAACGACTTGACGGCGGCCGCGAGGTCAATTGCTATGTCATGCGCGGCGGAAAGCCAACTTTGGACTCTGACACGCGTATTGATGCAACGTCTGGTGAACGGCTATTCGCCAAATTTCGTATCGAAGGGGGCAAGATGACCGAAAACACGGGTGCGGTTTGGCTCGTCAACGGCAATTTGTTCTCAATACAATTCGAAAAGCCGACCGAACATGCCGATGCGAAAGAAGTTTCCGCGGTAAGCGTTGACTTGGTCTAACGAAGGTTGTATTGCTACCGCCGGAAATCGCGATCAGTTACTGATCGTCTATAGTTACCGAGACATGAAGGACGCCGTTAGACCGCCGGCCCGCTTCCATACCAGTGGCGGCTGATGAAAATCGCTACAACACCTCCGCCGCATGATCCGCCAGCCGCGACCGCTCTCCACGCTGCAAGGTCACGTGCCCCGAATGTGACCATCCCTTGAAGCGGTCGACGACATAGGTCAGCCCCGAACTGCCCTCGGTGAGGTAGGGCGTGTCGATCTGCGCGATGTTGCCGAGGCACACGACCTTGGTTCCCGGTCCTGCGCGCGTGATCAGCGTCTTCATCTGCTTCGGCGTCAGGTTTTGCGCTTCGTCGATGATGAGGAACTTGTTGATGAACGTGCGGCCGCGCATGAAATTCAGGCTCTTCACCTTGATACGCGAGCGAATCAGATCGCGCGTCGCGGCGCGCCCCCACTCTCCGGCCTCGTCGTCGGTCTTGTTGAGCACGCCGAGGTTGTCTTCCAGCGCGCCCATCCACGGATTCATCTTCTCTTCCTCGGTGCCGGGAAGGAAGCCGATGTCCTCGCCCACGGGCACCGTCACGCGGGTCATGATGATCTCGGAATAGATCTTGAACTCGAGCGTGAGCATCAGCCCCGCCGCGAGCGTGAGCAGCGTCTTGCCGGTGCCCGCCTGCCCGAGCAGCGTGATGAAATCGACGTCGGGATTCATCAGCAGATTCAGCGCGAAATTCTGCTCGCGATTGCGCGCAGTGATGCCCCAAACGTTGTTCTTCTGGTGCGTATAGTCCTTGAGCGTCGACAGCAGCGCGGTCTTGCCTTCGATCTGCTTGACGATCCCGTAGAACGGCGCTTCGCCCGGTCGCTCCGAATACAGGAACTCGTTGACGTGCAGCGAGGGAACCAGTGGCCCGCTGAGGCGATAATAGGTATGCCCGCCCTGCGGCCACGACTCCATGTTCTTGCCGTGGCGTTCCCAGAAGTCCGTCGGCAGCTCGCGCATGCCGGAGAACAGCAGCTCGGTGTCCTCGAGAACCTTGTCGTTGAAATAGTCCTCGGCGGCAAGCCCCAGCGAGCGCGCCTTGATGCGCATGTTGATGTCCTTGGACACCAACGCGACGTTGCGCTTGGGATGCAGATGGTTCAGGTGCATCACCACCGCGAGGATCTGGTTGTCGGCCTTGCCGCCGGCGAGGGACGGCGGCAGCGACGTTGCGATAGCCTCGGTCTGCAGGTAAAGCTTGCCGGTGGCGGCGCCGCCCGACTTCGCGTCGAGCGCGATGCCCTGTGCGATGCTCTCGGCCCCCGGCCCCGCGCCGGTGACAAGATCGTCGAGGAAACGCGATGCCTGGCGCGCGTTGCGCGCAACCTCCGAGGTGCCCTTCTTGTGGGCGTCGAGCTCCTCGAGGGTGAGGATCGGCAGATAGATGTCGTGCTCTTCGAACCGGAACAGGCTCGTCGGATCGTGCATCAACACATTGGTGTCGAGCACGAACAGCTTCGGGGCGGAGGAGGATCCGGGCTTGGCCGGCTTGCGGGAGGGCAGGATGTGGAGCTGGGAGGGGGTGGGGCGCAGCTTTCGTTCTACCATGGGCCTCCGGAATCTTTAAGTCGCGACGTGAACGTAACGCGCCGCTCTTACCTAATGTAGGCTCGATTCCGCCCGGGCACAAGCCTTGTGCTGCCGAGTGGTTGCCGGCCCCACAGTTTGTGGTGTAAACCGCACAGGGAGCCGCCGGCCGGTCGTACGCGCATCGTCATCGCCGCGTCACAATGATCCTCCCGACCGTGACGATTACGACGATGGTGAAGGCCGCCCGCGCGCTGATTCGTACCCTGGCGATCGTTGCCGTGGCGAGCATGCTCGCTGCCTGCATCTACGACGCGCCGATCACCGCGCAACCGACGCGTGAGGTCGACCCTCGACTGATCGGCGATTGGACATCCGCGGACGGCAAGGAGCAGGTCAAGGTCCGCAAGCTCGACCGGCGCACCTACGTGATCGATTACAACGGCGAGCTGTTCCAGGCGTGGCATTCCGACCTCGATGGTCGATCGCTGGTCAGCGTGCAGGACCTCGAGCGGCCCGAGCGCAAGTTCAGCTACATCTCCTACGAGCTGTCACCCGACGGCAAGCGACTCCGGGCGCTTTCGGTGTCGAACAAGACGATTCCCGACAAGGCGGTTCATAGCCCGCGCGATGCGCAAGCCGCGCTGCGTCGGCACAGTTCCGATCCGAAGCTCTTCAACGAAGAGCCGCTCGAGCTGCAGCGCAAGCGCTGAACTCGCGCACGCGCAAGGCTAGAGCTCGGCGACCGTGTCGAGAACTTCCTGCGCGTGTCCTGGAACCTTGACCCCGCGCCATTCGCGCACCAGTTTGCCGCTGCCGTCGATCAGGAACGTGCTGCGCTGGATGCCGCGCACCTGGCGCCCGTACATGTTCTTCATCTTGATCACGTCGAATTGCGTGCAAAGCTTCTCGTCGGGATCCGAGATGAGCTCGAAGGGAAAGCCCATCTTGGCCTTGAAGCCCTCGTGCGACTTCAGCGAGTCGCGCGAGACGCCAGCGATGATCGCCCCGTGCTTCGCGAACTTGGCATGCAGATCGCGAAAGTTCGCACCCTCGGTGGTGCACCCGGGCGTGTTGTCCTTGGGATAGAAGTAGAGGACCACCGGCTTGCCCGCATAGTCCGACAGCTTGAACGTGCCGCCCGTCGACGGAGCACTGAAGCTGGCCACTTTTTTGCCTACTGCTGTCATGTCTTCTCCTTCACACGATTCGATGATGCGCTCAAGCTGCGTCGGCGAGATCGACCTCGCCGAGGAACTCCCCGCCTTGCAGCAGCAGCTTGCCGGTGCGGCCCGGGATCTCGCCGAGCACAGCCGTGCAACGCGGCAGAGCGAACGGCTCGACGGCTTCGTACATCATGCGCGTGGAACCGAGCGTCCAGCCCTGGGCTTTCCAGCCGATGATCAACTGCTCGAGCACGTTCGCGAGCCGCATGCCTTCCAGTTCGGCGTGCAGGGTGAAGACGTGCGCTCCCCACCGCGACTCGACCGTCATCTCGAGCAGATGCACCGCCACGTTCTCCTCCGTGATGCCGTTGGCGCCGATCAGCTCGTCGAGCGTGGGCAGGGTCGTGGGAAATTGCGGACAACGAACGAGCTCGGCGTTCCACACGGGCAGGTGCGGATGTTCGCCGCGCCCGTCCGAGCAATAGTCGAACCCCAGTCTTTGCGTCAGGCGCAGCGCGTGCACGTTCATCTGCCAGCCGGCCGCACCGTGCGTGCGCGGCGGTTCCTTGAAGATGTCGGTGTAGCGCTCGGCGGCACGCGTCATTTCCCGCCGCGTCCATTCCTCGCCCGCGTTCATCACGCCGTCCTGCCAGCGCACGTGGTCCCAGCAGTGAATGCCCGTCTCGTGACCGGCGTCGCGCACCGCCCGCATGACGTCGGCTGCGCGCCGACCGATGTCAGGGCCTGGCAACAGCGTGCCGTATAACAGTGTGCGTACGCCGTAGTGCTTCACGACCGAGGTACGCCTCACTTTGCCGACGAAGCCGCGTCTGAGCACCCGCTTGATCGCGCGCCCGGTGTGATCCGGTCCCAGCGAGAAGAGGAAAGTCGCCGTGACCTCGTGCTTGCGCAGCAACTCGAGCAGCGCGGGCACGCCTTCGCGGGTGCCGCGGAGCGTGTCGACGTCGATTTTCAGGGACAGCAGCATTGAAGGGCGGGGTTGGGGCTAACGATTGAAGGCTAGGGCGTCCAGCCGAAAGCTGGCGCGAGATCTAGACGGCCCTTCGATCGGAAATACGTCCGAGTACACGAGCCAGCAGTGTCCAACCGTGCTTCTTGCGCTTCATTCCACCAACGCGCGCGCATCCGCCACGTGGCCGCGATACGCCTCGAAGATGCGGCGCAGGGCGTCGTCCATGCCCACCTGCGGTCGCCAGCCCAGATCGGTCATGGTGTTGTCGATCTTCGGTACGCGGTTCTGCACGTCCTGGTAACCCTTGCCGTAGTACGCCTCGGCGGTGGTCTCGACGAGCCGGACCTGGGTCGCCGTCTCGCGATACTCCGGATATTCGTTGGCGATGCGCAGCATCATCTCCGCGAGCTCGCGCACCGAATAATTGTTGTCGGGATTCCCGATGTTGTAGATCTTGCCCGACGCGATGCCTTCGCGGTTCTCGATGATGTTCATCAGCGCATCGATGCCATCGTCGATGTAGGTGAAGGCCCGCTTCTGCGTGCCGCCGTCGACGAGCTTGATCGGCTCGCCGCGCACGATATGACCGAGGAACTGGGTGATCACGCGCGAGCTGCCTTCCTTGGGCGCGTTGATCGAGTCGAGCCCCGCGCCGATCCAGTTGAACGGCCGGAACAAGGTGAAATCGAGGCCCTGCTGCATTCCGTAGGCGTGGATCACGCGGTCCATGAGCTGCTTGGCGCAGGAATAGATCCAGCGCGGCTTGTTGATCGGGCCAAGCACCAGCGTCGAGTGCTCGGGATCGAACTGCGCGTCGGGACACATCCCGTAGACCTCCGAGGTCGAAGGAAAGACCACGCGCTTGTGGTAGCGCACCGCTGCCCGGATGATCGGGAGGTTCGCTTCGAAGTCGAGCTCGAACACCCGCAGCGGATCGCTCACGTACGTCGCAGGCGTGGCGATCGCCACCAGCGGCAGCAGCACGTCGCACTTCTTGACGTGGTACTCGATCCATTCGCGGTTGATCGTGATGTCGCCTTCGAAAAAACGAAAGCGCGGCTCGCCCACCAGCTCGGCGATGCGATCGTTCTGCATGTCCATGCCGTAGATCTCCCACGGCGTGGACGCGAGGATTCGATGCGACAGGTGATGGCCGATGAAGCCGTTGACGCCGAGGATGAGGACGCGTTTCATGATCAGGGATCGGAGCTCGGGTAGCAGGGATCAGACTTGGGCGAGGCGCCGTGGTGTCGCATACGAAGCCCGGGTCATAGATCCACCGTCGCCCCGAACCGGCGGATGAACGTTGCGCGATCGATCGGCACCCCGTCGACCTCCAGCGCGCGGATTGCCAGCGTACCGCCGCCGCCGCATCGGGCGCGAAGCACCTCGCCGCTCCAATCGAGCCGCGGCGTTTGGCGCTCATGGCCTTGGTCGAGCACGCGCGACGCGAGAACGCGCGCAGGCCGACCAGCGATGTTCGTGAATGCCCCCGGATAGGGAGGCGCAACGGCACGCACGAGGTTGTGCACGTCCATCGCGCTTTGGCTCCAATCGATGCGACCGTCTTCGGGCCTGCGTCCTCCGAAATACGAGCCGCTGGCGATGTCGTTGTGCCGCCGCGGTGCGGTACCGGCGATCAATGCCGGCAGGACCGCATCCAGTGCGATCTCGGCTGCGACGGTGACCTTGTCGAAGACCTGCTTCGCGGTATCGTCGGGCAGGATCGGCACGGCCTGTTGCGCGACGATATCGCCTGCGTCCGGTTTGCCGGCCATGAAGTGCAGCGTCGCGCCGGTCTGTCGCTCGCCACGCAGCACGGCCCAGTTCACCGGCGCGCGCCCGCGATACTGGGGCAACAACGATCCGTGCATGTTCAGCGCACCGCGCGATGGCGCGCCCACCAGCTCCGCGCCCAGCATGCGACGATAGTAGAAGCTGAAGAGGAAATCAGGTTGTGCCTCGACAACAGCCCTCACGACAGCAGCGTCGTTCGCGTCATGGGGAGCGATGCAGCGCAGGTCGTAGTCGGCAGCGACCTCCGCGACACTGTCGAACCAACGATTCTCCGCAGGATCGTCCGCGTGTGTCACCACGAGGGGAATGTGCACCTCATGCGCCAGCAGCACCTTCAGGCAGCGCACGCCGACGTTGTGGTAGGCGAAGACGACCGCGGTGGTCATCGACCGGCAGGCACGCGACTACGCGGAGCACGAGCGCAGCGGAGAAAAACATGCGTCATCGCGACTTCACTCCGTGTTCCATGTGGTCCGCTCGCTGTTGTCCGCGGTCTTCGCGTCGCTCGAGAACCGCCCGGATCGTGTACCTCGGCCGCTCGCGCACCTGCTGGTAGATCCGCCCTACGTATTCCCCTACCAGCCCGAGACCGAACAGAAGGACGCCGATCAGGAAAAAGGCGAGGATGTCGCGATCCCAAAGGACGCGCAGGTCGCCGCGCCATTCGGCGAAGCCGATGCGATAGACGATCACGCCGACATAGGTCAACAGCGCGACGATCGAGACCAGCATTCCGAACATCGAGAACAGCTGCAGCGGCACCAGCGAGAAGCCGGTCACCAGGTCGAAATTCAGCCGGATCAGCTTGTACAGCGAATACTTGGACTTGCCCGCCACCCGCTCCTCGTGAGCGACATCGACTTCGGTGGGCGAATGCGCGAAGGTGTACGCGAGCGCCGGAATGAATGTGCTGGTCTCGCGGCTCGCCGCCACGGCGTCGACGATCTCACGCGAGTAGGCACGAAGCATGCATCCCTGGTCGGTCATCCGGATGCGCGTGATGCGCTCGCGGATTCGATTCATCGCACGCGACGCGGTCCGTCGCCACCAGGCGTCCTCGCGGCTCACGCGCACGCCGCCCACGTAATCGGCGCCGCCGTCCATCGCGGCGAGCAGCTTGCCGATCTCCTCGGGCGGGTTTTGCAGATCGGCATCCAGCGTGACGATCCGATGGCCCCGAACCCGCTCGAACCCGGCGATGATTGCGATGTGCTGGCCGAAGTTGGCATTGAACAGGATCACGCGAGTGACGTCGGGCCGCGCGAGGTATTGGTCCTTGAGCAGTGCGGCGGAGCGATCCTGGCTGCCGTCGTTGACGAACAGGATCTCGTAGGACGTTCCCAGCGCGTCGAGCGCGGGGTAGAGCCGGTCGAACAGCGCGGGGAGGCTCTGTTCCTCGTTATAGACCGGGATGACCACCGACAACGCCGGGCCGTCGGTACGCGCGTCGTCGTTCATGTCGACGGCGCATCCTTGCGATTCTGCGCGATGACCTCCGCGCAGGCCGCGCACACGCGATCGACATCATCGCGAGTCATGGCGGGATGCAGTGGCAAGGTCACGGTGCTGTCGGCGATGCGCTCGCTGACCGGGAGGTCGCCACGATGATAGCCGAAGCGCTTGCCGAGGGTGGTCAGGTGCAGCGCCTCGTACGACACGCCGGTCGCGATGCCGCGTTGCGCGAGTGCGTCGCGAAACCCCTTGCGCGTGATGGCGAGGCGATCCAGCGGCAGGAGAACGGAGAACATGTTCCACGACTGCCCGTCGTCGCGCGCGGGAGCCGGTGGAAGGATGCACGCCGGGTCGGTTGCGAAGCGCTCGAAGTATCGATCGACGAGCTCGCGCCGGCGCGCAAGGAACTCGGGAAGGCGCCGCAGCTGCGAGACGCCGATACGGGCATTGACGTCGGGCAGGTTGAATTTCCCGCCGGGAAATACGACATCGCGCGTGCCGTCGGCCATGCGCGTGATGCCGTGGAAACGCAGCGTCTCGACGCGCCGCGCTTCGGCATCGTCGTTGCACACGAGCGCGCCACCCTCGATGGTGGTGATGTTCTTGTTGGGGTGGAAGCTGAACGCGACCAGGTCTCCGATAGCGCCCACCGGTCGGCCCTTCCATCGCGATCCCATGACCAGCGCGGCATCTTCGATGACGCGCGTGCCATGGCGCTGCGCCAATGCGTAAAGCGCGTCGAGATCGCCGAGCGAACCGGGCCAGTGCGTCGGGATGATGGCTTTCGTGCGCGGCCCGATGCGTTTGGCGACGTGGTCGAGGTCGATGTTTCGGGTCACCAGGTCGCAATCGACGAAAACCGGCGTCGCGCCGACCTTCACGATCATGTTGGACACCGTGAAGAAGCTTTGGGCGCAGGTGATGACCTCGTCGCCGGGACCTATGCCGGCAAGCTGCAGCGCGATTTCCACCGCGGCGGTGGCCGAGGTGACCACGCGCACCGGCCGTCCTTCGCAGAAGCTCGTGAGGTCGGCCTCGAAGCGTTCGACCCACGGACCGCTGGTGATGTGCCCCGAGCGCAGCACCTCCGCCACGCCGGCGATGGTCTCCTCGTCGAGAACGGGACTTGCGAACTTGAGCATGCGCCCTAGCTCCGTGCGACCAGCCACACGCCGACGAGGATGAAGCCGATACCGAGTGAGCGCTGCAAGGTGATCGCTTCGCCGAGCAGGTAGTAGGCCGCGATCGCGTTGACGACGTATCCGAGCGAGAGCATCGGGTACGCCATCGATACCGGCACACGCGACAGGCCGACGATCCACACGAGCAGGCTCACGACGTAGCACGCCACCCCGGCGACGAAATATCCCTGCGTCGCCATGCGCAGCAGCATGTCGCTCCAATTATCCCGCGTGATCGAGATCACGCCCAGCGCGTTGGTGCCCGATTTGAGCAGGATCTGTGCGAAGGCGTTGAGCACCACGCCGGTGAACAGGAAGCTGAACGCTGCGAGGGTCATCTAGTGTCTCGTCCTGGAAACAGCTTGCACCAAGGCAGACGTGAAAGGCCGTGCGGCATGGTCACGGATCGTGCGCGTATTCCCGATATCCGCCGCGGCCCGCTTCGCGCAGCGCGCCGGTTTCGCCGCTCCGGCCTGGGGCTTCGCGCCTCCCCTGCGGTAGTTTGGCGAGCCAGCTCCGGAGCGGGACACGAGCGCGCCTTTCATTGGCGCGCGACCAGGACGCGACGCGGATCGCGCGCGATCTCGCGCATCGGCACGCTGGCGCGCAACCGGTCGAACGTGCCGGGACTCATCAACGCATATCCTTGTGGCAAGGCGTTCCATCGGTCCTGCCATTGCGTCTCGGTAGCGATGCCTTTGTCGGGCTCGGCGTCGAGGCCGAGCGCGAGCTCGTCGCGATAGGCGACCAGCGTGGTGGTGCGGCCGAGGTAGAAGGGCAGGGTCTGGTCATACATGCGCACCTGGTAGAACGGCGCCGACGCATCATACGACCCCTGCCTCAGGGTCCGCACCAGATCGGCAGCCGAACGCGTGACCCGGAAAGCATCGTTGCCCGCGAGCCACAATTGCAGCGCGCCGAGCATGCTCAGCGACACGACGATGACGACCACCGTTCTTCGGGTCGACGACGGCTTGCGGAAGATCAGCCAGGCGGCGATCGTACCGGCGGCGAGCAATGCCATGCCTGCCTTGACCCAGGGCGCGAACGCCACGTAGATCGCGACGGGCGTCTGCGGCGTCGCCACGCGCGCGACGAGCGCGTCGTAACCCAACAGGGCCGCAGCCGCCACCAGCGTGCTGCTCAGGGCGAGCGAAGCGAGCAGCCAGCGCAGCGGGCGGTCGCCGACGGTGGCCAGTTGATGACCGATGAGGAGCGCAGCGGCCGGAAATAGCGGGAGGATGTACGAGGGCAGCTTGGACCCGGACATGCTGAAGAACAGGAACACGAACAGGATCCACGCGATGCAGAAGCGCTGCCATTCGAACCCGTTGGATTCGCGCGTGCGCGCGCGCCAGGCAGCGGGCAGGCGCCAGAAGAACAGTCCCACCCACGGCACCAGACCGACGATCAGCAATGGCACGAAGTACCACCACGCGCCCACGCGGCGGTGCTCGGTCGTTAGAAAGCGCTGGAAATGCTCGTGAATGAAAAAGAACCATGCGAACTCGGGATTGCGCAGCGAGACGATCACGAACCACGGCGCACACAGCACGATCACGATCGCCAGTCCCGAGACAAGGTGCAGGCGGCGCCATAACGCGAAATCGCGCGTCGCCAACGTATAGAACACGAGTGCACCGCCTGGGATCACAAGCGCGACCAGCCCTTTGGTCAGCACGCCGGCGGCGATCGCGGCCCAGGCAAGCCACATGAGGCGGCGCGCCCGCGGCGCGCTCGCCTGCGCCGACTGCGCAGCCAGGAATGCGGACAACGCGAACGCAAGCCATGCGGCCAGCGTCGCGTCGAGCGTGAGGATCTGGGCCATGCCCGCGTACCACAGCGTGCTGCCGAGCGCGAGGGCCGCGTAGAGGCCGCTCGCGGTTCCCGCGATGCGTGTGCCTGCGTACCCGATCGCGAACACGGCAAGCCACGCAAGCAGCGCAGGCGCAACTCGCGCGGTCCACTCCGACACCCCGAACGCTTCGTACGTCGCCGCGGTCAACCAATACTGCAGTGCCGGTTTCTCGAAATACTTGAGACCGTTGAGCCTCGGCGTGACCCAGTCCCCCGTGGCGACCATCTCGCGCGGAATCTCCGCGTAACGCCCTTCGTCGGGATGCTGGAGCCGGCGACCGTCCAGGTTCACGAACCACACGACGGTGGCTACCAGGGCCACCAACAGCCAGCTGCGACGGGAAAGATGCGCGTACATCGGACGGGGTGTGCCCCACAGGCAGCGAACCTCGTGGTGCGCGCGCATTGTACTGGGACGCGTCGACGGGTTTCGCCTGTCGCGCAAGCTGCGATCCGCGGGTGCCCTGGGGCGCCGCGCGATTACGGTAACATCGGAACCTGACCGCAGTCCTGCAAAGCGTCGATCAGCGCGCATGCGCGGGTTCCGACGACGTCGTTATCGATCGCCGGGTCGGACTTGCCTGGCATAGTCGCAACAACCGCGGCGTCTCGCCGTCGTCTGCCGCAGTTCTGTCTTCAGATCTCGATCGTGCCCGCCCCGCTCAAGCTCTACGACAATTTCACGCGCAGCCTGCGCGTTTTCGAGCCGTTGCGCGCCGGCGCCGCGGTTGGCATCTACACGTGCGGACCGACGGTGTACGACTACCAGCACATCGGCAATTTCCGCACGTTCCTGTTCGAGGACGAGCTCAAGCGCGTGCTCGAGTGGAACGGTTACGCGGTGCGGCACGTCATGAACATCACCGACGTGGGTCATCTCACCTCCGACGCCGACACCGGCGAGGACAAGATGGAAAAGGGCTCGCGCCGCACCGGCCGGACCGCCTGGGACATCGCGAAGCTCTATACCGAGGCCTTCCTCGAGGACATGCAGCGTCTCAACATCGAGCCGCCCACCGTGCTCCCGCGCGCGACCGATCACATCGCCCAGCAGATCGAGTTCATCGCCGATCTCGAGCGCAACGGCTACACCTACCGCACGGCCGACGGCATCTACTTCGATACGAGCAAGCAGGCCGACTACGGCTATCTCGCGCGCCTCGACAAGGCCGGCCTCGAGGCGGGCAAGCGCGTCGAGCTCGGCGACAAGCGCAACATCACCGACTTCGCATTGTGGAAATTCTCGCCGCCGGGCGCGAAGCGCCAGATGGAATGGCCGAGTCCATGGGGCATGGGATTCCCCGGGTGGCACATCGAATGCTCGGCGATGGCCCAGCAATACCTCGGCGATTATTTCGACATCCACTGCGGCGGCGAGGACCACATCCCGGTGCATCACACCAACGAGATCGCCCAGACCGAAGCGCGGGTGGGAACGCGTCTCGCGAACTTCTGGATGCACGGCTACTTCCTGCTCGAGAACGACGCCAAGATGGCGAAATCCGCGGGCGAGTTCCTGCGCATACAAGCGCTCATCGATCGCGGATACGACCCGCTCGCGTTTCGCTATTTGTGCCTGACCGGTCACTATCGCAGTCAGCTCAACTTCACCTGGGATGCGCTCGATGCGGCTGCAACGGGTCTCGACCGGATGCGCCGCGGATTCCTCGCGCTGGAGGCTCGTCCGGATGCGCAACCCGATGCGCTGTTGGTGGAGCACTTCACCGCCGAGATCAACGATGACCTCAACCTGCCGCGGGCACTTGCCGTGGCGTGGGAGACGTTGCGCGGCGACCTCCTCGAACCGGTGAAGCGCGCCACACTCGAGCGATTCGATCGGGTCTTCGGCCTGGGTCTCGCAACCTGGCAGCCGATGCAGGAGCAGGCACCGGCCGAGATCGAGCAGATGGCGCAGGCGCGCGCCGCCGCGCGCAAGGCGAGGGACTGGAAGGAAGCGGACCGCCTGCGCGCGGCCATCCACGCCGCCGGATGGGACGTGGAAGACCGTCCCGACGCTTTCCTGCTCAAGCGCCGCTCACCCTGAAAGCGCCGCGACGGCATCCGAGGGTGCCCCTGGCGGCCCTCAGTTGGTCGTTCGCGCGGTGCAGTTCGTCGCCGCTGGATCGCCTCCGATCCGCGGATCTGCCGTTTCGTCGCTTGGCCGTTGAGAGCCCCGGTGCGCCTGCCTACGATGCAATCCATGGCAGCACGCGACCGGATCGACAGCCTGAAACCGTTCAGCCAGATGGCTGCATCCAAGGGTCATGCGACGGCCGGTGCGGTGAACCCAGCGAGAACCTGAAACCAGAAGCCAGGCGCGCCGCATCCAAGCAGCAGGCAGCAGACCGACTCAATCACGACGAACCGAACAAGGAGCAGCCATGAACCCCATCGAAACCCGCATCCGCATCGCCGCGCTCGGTTGTGCGACCGCGCTCGCCCTCGCGTGCACGGTGGGATTGAGCGCATTGTTCGAGTACGGCGCCAACGACAACGCCGGCGCAACGCAAATGATCGCCGCCAACGCGCCGCATCCGACCGAAGTCACGATCTCGCCGGCGGTGATCGAAGTGGTCGCGACTCGCGAGAGCGCTGGGCACAACACGGTGCTGAGCGGCTGGTTCCGTCGGCACGCCGGCTGATACCGTCGCGCACCGCGCGCGGATCGCGAACCCAGCGTACATCCATCCCAGAGCGGGCCGTCACCTTCGCGGTGGCGGCCCGATTTTTTTGCCGCGCCATGGCGCGCGCACTTGTCGTGTGACCGTGGCGTGACAGCGCGCACGCGAATGGCTCGCAACGCGTCATCACGCTGCGCGTGAGCGTGAGCCTCGTTACGCCGACGCAGGCGATGCTGAGCGACACGGCGCAGTCGACGCGCAACGCTCGTCGCTGCCACCACGGTTTCATGCGCCGCTTTGCGCGTTTCGTCGCGTGGTCGTTGTGAGCTCCAGCGCGGCTGCCTAGCATGCATCGAACGCGGCAATCTCACGGAGGACGCATGGCTGCTCATCATCGCATTTCAGTTCCTGCATTGTTCGTGGCAACGGTGCTGGGAGGCTTCTTCACGGCGGGCGTTGCGGTGCTGTTCGACCACGTCGATGAGTCCGCGCCCCTGACGGTTGCTGCGCGCCTGGACACGGGTGCGTCGACGCCGACCGAAGTGGCGATCGTTCCGGGACGCATCGAAGTCGTCGGTGTGCGCGAAAAGTCTCGCGAGCAAGTCGCGGCGAGGAAGGATTCGACGACGTGCGACAACGCTCGCAACGCGTTGGTGGACACCCATGCGGTGAAAGACACGGCGCCGTGGATCCCGGCACGCGATCGAGCGTTTTGCGCGGCCGCGCCTGGTGTTGTCGCAACGCCGGCGAGCTAGACCGTCCACAGTCCCGCAGGCACTTCGCGGGAGCAGTGCGGCCAGTCGAAAAAGCCGAGCGTTCTAGGGCCTGTCAACGCTATGGTCTGCGTATGCAAGCGACGCCGCTCCCTTGGGGTTGCGGCGGGAAATGGCAAAGCGTGGCCGTGGGTATTGTTGCAAAGCCTCGCCGGGCTTGGTGAGTCCGGCTGCGTATTGACGTCGCGCCCACGACCGTTCTGGCTCGCAACGCATCTCGCAGGCCTACGCTAACAGGCCCTAGTACATCCGCTCCACCCGACCGGTGTAGACGACCGGGCCGGTCGGAGCGCCGGTCGGCGATCCTCCGGGTGGCTCGACGCTGACGGCCAACGCAGGCACCTGGGCAAGGGCTTGGTCGGCGGGTGCACTGAGCGGAATCCGAATGATGGCCGCCTCGGGCAGTACGCCGAGCGAGCGCGGGTTCTGACCCTCGGGCAGGGCCCACAGCTCGAAGGTCCGACCCGGGCCGGGTGTGGCCGGTCCTACCGTCTTGAGCGTCAGGAATCGCTCCCTCCGCTGCGCGCTCGCGACCATGACGGGACGCGCGTCGGCACCGGCGAGAACCACGACCAGGGGAGCGCCGCCCGGTGCGACCTCGGCGAAACGCAGGACGCCGAGCACCAGTGCCGCGAGGAAGCTTGCGATCGCGAAGCCACGCCAGAACCCGATTCGGCGGAGCCATGAGGACGAGCCCTCGGGCCCTTCGGTGATGCCAAGGCGCCGCTGGATGCCGTTCCACACGCGCGGCGGTGGCGTCACGGGCCGCAGCCCGGACGCGAGCGCCGCCAGGCGCAGCGGCCATTCGCGCAGCGCGCCAGCGACCACCGGATCCTGGCGCGCGATGCGATCCAGGCGGGCACGTGCGCGGGGCGGCAACGTGCCGAGCGCGTGCTCCGCGGCGATCGATTCGAGCCGCTCGCGACGATCCGGTCGGGACAGGTTCACGATCCCGTGGCCCTAGCGAGCGTAACCGGCACGGTCGAGGCAGCGCTTGAGCTTCTCGAGCCCGCGGCGCACCCAGCTTTTCACCGTGCCGAGCGGCTCGCGCAGCTGTACCGCAAGCTCGCCGTGCGAGAGTCCCTGAAAGAACGCAAGCGCTATGGCCTGCTTCTGGCCCGCTTCGAGGGTCTCCACGCAGTCACGGACCGATTGTGCTTCGGCGCCGACCAGCAGGGACTCCGCCGGCGACGGCTCGTCGGAGGGCAGGTCGAGCTCGGGGGCATCCTCGTCCTCGCTGGTCAGGGTCACCGTGTCCAGCTCGCGGCGCCGCAACTGGTCGAGGCAGCGATTGCGGACGATCGAGGTCAGCCAGGTCAACGGCTGGCTGCGCGTCGCATCGTAGCTTCCCGCGTGATGCCAGACGCTGACGTAGGTTTCCTGCAAGATTTCCTCGGCGGCGGATGAATCCTTGAGGATACGCAGCGCCACTCCATACAGATGCGCCGAGGTCTTGGCGTAGAAGGTCGCGAACGCCTTCTGGCTTCCCATGCCGACCTGCGCGAGCAGTTCCGCCAGCGCCGCGGTGCGGGCATCCGTCACCGGGCTCGCGGGGCTCGCCGTGGTCATCGCGATTTTCGCTCGTGCCGCCAGAGGACATCCTGGCGTCCGGCCGACGCGTTGAGCGTACGTGCAAGGACGAACAGGAGATCCGACAGGCGGTTGAGATAGCGGCGTACCGGTTCGCCGACCGGCTCGACCGCCCCGAGTGCGACGACCGCACGCTCGGCACGACGGCAGACGGTACGTCCGACGTGCGCGAGCGCGGCGGCGCGGGTCCCGCCGGGGAGAATGAACTCCTTGAGCGGCGCGAGCGGAGCGTTGAAGCGGTCCACTTCCTGTTCGAGACGCTCGACGTGCGCGTCGGTGACCGCCGTGTGGCCCGGAATCGACAATTCGCCGCCGAGGTCGAAAAGATCATGCTGGACGTCGGTGAGACACGCCGCGACCTCGGCCGGCGGTGCTTCGGCGAGCAGCACACCGATGGTCGAATTGAGCTCGTCGACGGCACCGATCGCGTCGATGCGCGCGGAATGCTTGGCAACGCGCGAGCCGTCGCCAAGCCCGGTCGTGCCGTCGTCGCCGGTGCGGGTGACAATCCTGGAAAGACGATGTCCCATCGATGGCCGATCGGTTGGCAAGGCGACCAGAGTGGCTGCCGCAGCACCGCTCGATGCCAACGGCATCGGCGCGCCGGCGCCGACACTAACCAAAACGCGCACCCCCTGCAAGAGATACGCGCCTTGACCTTGCTCAGATGCAGCCCTCGACCGGTTTGCTACGATCGCGATGCCCGGGGGCGCAGGAACGCGCGCCGGGCATCGTCGCGCGAGTGGACATGCCCGGGGCTGCAACGTCGCATGACAATAACCGCTGCCCCGTCGCAACGAGCCGTATCGCGGCGAATGCGGATCGGGTTGCGAAACGTTCGTCTGTTCAATTCTCGACACGAGGCCTGGCATGCCGACGCCTTCCCCGTACGACCGTGACCTTCCCGCCTGCGCCGCGAACTACGAACCGCTCACGCCGATCTCGTTCATCGCGCGCAGCGCGTACATCTGGCCGCAAAGGCTCGCGGTAGTCCACGGCGAGCGTCGCTACACCTGGGCGGAGGTCTACGAGCGCTCGCGCCGGCTCGCTTCCGCGCTGCGCAAGGCCGGCGTGTGCAAGAACGACACCGTCGCGGTGATGCTCGCCAACACCCCGGAGATGATCGACTGCAACTTCGGCGTGCCGATGAGCGGTGGGGTGCTCAACACGCTCAACACGCGGCTCGACGCCGAAGCCATCGCTTTCATGCTCGATCACGGCGAGGCGAAGGTGCTCATCACCGACACCGAGTACTCGCCGATCGTCGCGGGTGCGCTCGAGCGCATCAAGCGGCCGCTGCTGGTCATCGACGTCGACGATCCGGCCGGGCCGGGAGGCGAGCGTCTGGGGCGTATCGACTACGACGCGTTCATCGCCGATGGCGATCCCGCATTCGCGTGGGAAGCGCCGGCGAACGAGTGGGACGCGATATCGCTCAACTACACTTCGGGAACCACCGGCAACCCCAAGGGCGTGGTGTACCACCATCGCGGCGCGTACCTCAATGCGCTATCGAACATCGTCGACTGGGGCATGCCGCGCCACTCGGTGTACCTGTGGACGCTGCCGCTGTTCCACTGCAACGGCTGGTGCTTCGCGTGGACCATGGCCGCCAACGCCGGCGTGAACGTGTGCCTGCGTCGCGTGGAGGCCAAGGCGATTCTCGCGGCCATACGCGAGCACGACGTGACGCATTACTGCGGCGCGCCGATCGTGCACGCGATGCTGATCAATGCTCCGGAGGAGTGGAAACAGGGCATCTCGCGCAAGGTGCATGCGCTTGTCGCAGCGGCGGCACCGCCGGCGGCCGTGATCGAGGGCATGGAACGCATGGGCTTCGACATCACACACGTGTACGGGCTGACCGAAACCTACGGGCCGGCCGCGGTGTGTGCCAAGCACGACGAATGGAGCTCGCTTGACATCGGCGCGCGCACGGAGCGCAATGGCCGGCAGGGCGTGCGCTACACCTGCGAGGAAGGCATGACGGTGATGGATCCGCATACCATGCGTGAAGTGCCTTGGGATGGCGAGACGATGGGCGAGATCATGTTCCGCGGCAACATCACCATGAAGGGCTACCTCAAGAATCCCAAGGCGACGGAGGAAGCCTTCGCCGGTGGCTGGTTCCACTCCGGTGACCTGGCCGTCATGCAGCCCGACGGCTACGTCAAGATCAAGGATCGCTCCAAGGACGTCATCATCTCGGGCGGCGAGAACATCAGCTCGCTGGAAGTGGAGGACGCGCTGTATCGCCATCCTGCGGTGCTCGCCGCCGCCGTCGTCGCGCAACCCGACGCCAAATGGGGCGAGACGCCGTGTGCGTACGTCGAGCTGAAGCCCGGTGCAACGGTGACCGAGCACGAGCTGATCGATCACTGCCGCAAGCTGCTCGCGCGCTTCAAGGCGCCGCGCAAGGTGATCTTTTGCGAACTGCCCAAGACCTCGACCGGCAAGATCCAGAAGTTCGTGCTGCGCGAGCGTGCGAAGTCGACGTCGGCGATCGAATGACTGCGGACCTCAAGAGCAGGGTTTTGGGGTTAGGGGTCGGGGAGCGCTGTCTCGATGCGTCACGCTTCGAATCCATGCAAGCCGACACTTCGCGCTCGACCGCACACTAACCCCCAAGCCCTAGCCCCTCATCCCGCCTTTAGAGCTTTCCCATGAACGACCCACGTGAACTCGCCACCGAACCCACGGTGCTCGCGCAAACGCGCGACGGTATCCGTACGCTCACGCTGAACCGTCCGCGGCAGTACAACGCCATCTCGATGGAGATGCTGCAAGCGCTGCAGGCGGAAATCGACGCGATCGCCAAGGACGAGTCGCTGCGCGTGATCGTCATCGCCGGCAATGGACCCGCATTCAGCGGCGGGCACGATCTCAAGCAGATGATGGCGAACCGCAACGAAGCGTTCATCGGCGCGCTCTTCGAAGCGTGCAGCCGCGCGATGCTCGCCTTGCAGGCGTTGCCGCAGCCGGTGATCGCGCGCGTGCACGGCACCGCGACCGCGGCGGGGTGTCAGCTCGTCGCTGCGTGCGACCTCGCCGTGGCCGCGGCCGACGCGCGGTTCGCCACCTCGGGCATCAATTTCGGCCTGTTCTGCGCGACGCCCGGCGTGCCGGTGTCCCGCAACGTGTCGCGCAAGCGCGCCTTCGAGATGCTGTTCACCGGCGAGTTCATCGACGCCCAGACCGCGTTGCAGTGGGGCCTGGTCAACCGCGTGGTCCCGGCCGCGGAGCTCGATGCCGAAGTCGCGCGCGTGGCCGCGCTCATCGCCGCCAAGCCGCGGCGCGTGGTTGCGGCGGGCAAGCGCGTGTTCTACGAGCAACTCGAAGCGCCGCTCGAGAGTGCCTACCGAGTCGCGAGCCGCTCGATCACCTGCAACATGCTCGACGAGGATGCGCGCGAAGGCGTGAGCGCGTTCATGGAGAAGAGGAAGCCGAACTGGTAACCGCTGGTCAAGGGGCGGCAACGGCGCGATCATTGCGGACCGCGAGCGGCCGCGCGGCCGTGTCGAGCGTGGCGCCGCGACTATTCGGAGCACGACCACCGTGCCGGTTCTCGCGCGCTGCCGAACGGCGAATCGCGTGGGCGATTGCGGTGTTGACCTAGGTCAACACCGGGGACCGCGGCAGGTGCGCCAATGCTCACTGCGGCTGCGAGGGCCGGCGCATCGATTCGGAGAAAGTCGAGGGCGTGCGTGATGCAGGTGCTACCGAGATCGGCATGCTTCGCAGCAGGCGGAGGACCCGATATGATGTATCGCAGCGACGTGCGCGGGTCGAGACTCGCCGCCCGCGCTTCGAATTGCGCCGAGCGTTGACAAGGGAGGTTGGCATGACCGAGCCGTCCGTTAGCAACATCGAGAACAAGCCGAAGAACGAGCTGTCCGTTAGCAGGATCGAGAACAACCCGAAGTATCACGAGCTGGTCCGGAGCAGAGATGTACTCGCATGGACGCTGACCGCGCTTGTGCTGATCATCTATTTCGGCTTCATCCTGATGATTGCGTATGCGCCCGGATTGCTCACCCAGCCGATCTCGGCGGGAAGCGTCATTCCGGTCGGCCTGCCGGTCGGCGTCGGCGTGATCCTGGCTTCCGTGGTGCTCACGGCGATCTACGTGACCCGCGCCAACAACACCTTCGATCCCCTTATCCAGCAGATCATCCAGGAGGCCTCCAAATGAGAACCACAGGGACTCTGTCGAAGGCGCTTCGTGGGGTCGGCTTGCTCATCGCCGCGCAGCTGACCTGGATCGCCGCTGCCGCGGCGCAGACGCCCGCGCCCGCGGAAGCGACGCCGGTCAACTGGCACGCGGTCGTGATGTTCATCATCTTCGTGGCCATCACGCTGGCCATTACGTACTGGGCGGCGATGCGGACCAAGACCGCGACCGACTTCTACGCGGCCGGCCGCGGCATCACCGGCCTGCAGAACGGCTTCGCGATCGCGGGCGATTACATGTCGGCGGCCTCGTTCCTCGGCATCGCCGCGCTCGTCTACTTCAACGGCTTCTACGGCCTCATCTTTTCGGTGGGCTGGCTGGTCGGGTGGCCGGTGATCCTGTTCCTGATCGCGGAGCGGCTGCGCAACCTCGGCAAATTCACCTACGCCGACGTCGCTTCGTTCCGCCTGAAGCAGGGACCGGTGCGCACGATGGCCGCCATCGGCTCGCTCATCGTCGTCATCTGGTACCTGATCGGCCAGGCGGTGGGCGCCGGGCAGCTGCTGCACACGCTGGTGCCGCAGATTTCCTACCGCGTCTCCATCGTCATCATCGGCGCGCTGATCATCATCTACGTGACGTTCGGCGGCATGAAGGCTACGACGTGGGTGCAGATCATCAAGGCCGCGCTGCTGCTCGGCGGCGCGACGCTGATGGCGATCGGCGTCATGGCGCACGAGGGATTCAGTTTCAACAAGCTCTTCTCGGACGCCGTCGCCGCACACCCGAAGCACATCGAGATCATGCAGTCGGTGGTGCCGATCGGCGCCAAAGCCAATCCGATCGAATCCGTCTCCCTCGGGCTAACGCTGATGTTCGGGACCGCTGGCTTGCCGCACATCCTGATGCGCTTCTTCACTGTGGCCGACGCCAAGGCGGCGCGCAAGTCGGTGCTGTACGGGACCTGCTTCATCGGTTACTTCTACATCCTGACCTTCATCATCGGCTTCGGCGCGATCGTCCTGGTCGCGAACCATCCCGCCTACGTCGTCGACGTCACCAAGGACGTCCTCAACCTGAAGGGCGGAAGCAGCATGCCGGCCGTGTATCTGTCGCACGCGCTCGGTGGCGATTTCTTCCTCGGCTTCATCGCCGCGGTTGCCTTTGCCACGATTCTGGCGGTGGTCTCGGGGCTGACGCTCGCCGGCGCTTCGGCGTTGTCGCACGACATCTATGCCAACGTGATCATGAAGGGCAAGTCGACCGAAGCGCAGGAGGTGCTGGTCTCGAAGATGTGCGTGGTGGGTCTCGGCATCCTCGCCGTGATCCTCGGCATCATGTTCGAGAAGCAGAACGTCGCCTACATCGTCGCGCTCACGTTCTCCATCGCGGCCTGCGCCAACTTCCCCATCCTGTTGCTGGCTGTCTTCTGGCGCGGACTGACGACGCGCGGCGCGGTCCTGGGCGGGTACACCGGGATCCTTGGATCGATCATCCTGCTGACCATCGGCCCGACCGTGTGGACCAAGGTGCTCAACATGGGGCCGGCGATCTTCCCGTACGATTTCCCGACGTTTGTCGTGCTGCCGGCCGCGCTGATCGTCGCGTACGTCGCGTCGGTCACCGACAAGAGCGCTTCGGCGCAAAAGGAGCGCGCCGCCTTCGGGCCGCAGATGGTCCGCTCCGAAACCGGGCTGGGCGCCGAGGTGGCAGTGGCGCACTGAGGCTCGAAGGGCCGAGCGTGAGGCATGGCCGCCGGCGTTGCTGCCGGCGGTCGTTCTTCCGTCGTGGCCGCCGCTCCAGCTCCGCCTGGCTCGAGCGCGACTGGTTCTACGGACTGTGTTCGCATGCCTCCCCGCAACCGCACGGCCGCTGCGGCGACCGAATTCCTCGGTCGCCACGTGCCGTTCAATCGGATGAGCGAAGAGGCGCTCGCGTTTCTTGTGAAGAGGCTGGCGCGCGTCGGTTACGCGAAGGAGGCGACGATCCTGGCGGCGCACACCGGTCCGGTGGGCCAGTTGTACATCGTCGAGCGGGGGTTGGTGGGCAGCCGGCCGAATAGCGTCCAGTCCGAACCGGATCGTACGCTGGGCCCGGGCGAGATGTTTCCGGTGGGAGCGCTCTCGGCCGGAGGCACGACCACGAAGGTGTTCTGGGCGCTCGAGGAAACCGAGTGCTACGTGCTTGCCCGCGACGACTTTGTCGAGTTGCGGAAGACATCGCC
>DATKLH010000606.1:0-4011 GCA_035542515.1 Casimicrobiaceae bacterium | reverse complement strand
GCGATAGGCGATAGGCGATAGGCGACAGGCGATGAGTGTTTGCCCTCGTCGGTGCGTAACTGTTGCGATGCCGGCGCTCGACTCATTGGTCGATGATGGAAGTTGCCAGGGGAAGAAAGGTCGGCGACGGCCTTGGCAAGGGCCCATCGCCGATCGCCCACGCCTATCGCCCAGCACCCTAGCCGCGCCTCCTCAAACAATCCAGATACACCTGCGCATCCGGCCCCGTCCCGATCCGCTGCGCCTGCCACATCGTCTCGCCAAGGCAGTCGAGCACCGCGTGCAGCGCGGCGTGCTCATCGTCTCCTGCGGCTCGAATCCGCTCGAACTCGGCGCGCAAACCCGGCGGCTGGTCGATCGACAATTGCTCGGCCACCGCGAGATGCAACGACAAGTGCAGGAACGGATTCATCTCGCCGCGCTCGGGCGGGAAATCGCGCTCGACGTTGCGCGCGGGATCTTCGAGCAGGCGGTGGTACTCGGGATGCCGCGCGATGATGTCGACCGCCATTTGCTCGAGCCCCGACAGCGGCTGGCTCGCGCGAAACTTCGACCACGCCTCGAAGAGGAACTGCCGCGCCTGGTCGCGCGTGGGGGCGTACATCAGCGCTGATTGGTGCGGGTTCGCTTCGCGGCGCCGCGCGGCGCCGCCGCAGGCTTGCGCGCGCCAACCGTTGTGCCCGAAAGGCGACCCTTGCGCGCAGTGCTTGCGACGTTTTGCGCGGCAGGTGCACGTGCGGAAGTCGCTGCGACGGGCGGCCGACCGCGCTTGCCGCTCGCCGTAGCATCTGGCGCAACGGCGGGCTTCGGCGGCTTGCCCTTGACCATCGGGTGCTCCGCTTCCGCTTCGGCGAGCGGCAATAGCGCGCCCGGCGTCTTGTGCTTGAACTCGCACAGGTCGACGATCGGGCACACCGGGCACTTCGGCAGTCGCGCGATACAGGTGTAGCGGCCGTGCAGGATCAGCCAGTGGTGTGCGTTGAGTCGGAACTCTTCCGGCGTCACCTTGAGCAGATTCTGCTCGACCTCAGCCGGATCCTTGCCAGGCGCGAGTCCGGTGCGGTTGGCGACACGAAACACGTGCGTGTCCACCGCGATGGTCGGCTCGCCGAACGCGACGTTCATCACCACGTTAGCGCTCTTGCGCCCCACGCCCGGCAGTTTTTCGAGCGACTCGCGATCGCGCGGCACTTCCCCGCCGTGCTCGCGCACGATCATCTCGGACAGCGCGACGACGTTCTTCGCCTTGTTGCGATACAAGCCGATCGACGCGATGTACGGGATCAGGCCCTCGACGCCGAGCTTGACCATCGCCTGAGGTGTGTTGGCAACCTTGAACAATTTCTCCGTCGCGATGTTCACGCTCTTGTCGGTGGCCTGCGCCGAAAGCACCACGGCCACCAGCAGCTCGTAGGGCGAGCCGTGCTCGAGCTCGCTGCGCGGGTTGGGATTCGCGGCGCGCAAGCGCTCGAAGATCAGGCGTCGCTTGGCAGCATTCATTGCGGGACTCCGGATTGGGCGAGCGAGCGCAGGCGCGCGAGGCGCGCCGGCTCGGTGGCGGCGAAGTTGGCGTCGTCCTTCAGCAACTCGTAGGCCTTCGCGAACCAGCGTGAGGCGTTGGCGTCCTTGCGCGCAACGGCGAGCTCGCCCAGCTCCTCGTAGATGTAACCGTCCGGCTCATGGATGCGCTCGGTTTCCGCGCGCAAGGCTTCCTGCATCGCCAGAGCTTCGTCGTTGCGGCCGAGCGAGCGCAGCGCGCGTGCAATCGCCCATTTCGCGACGCGCACGTTGCTTGCGCCACCGCGCTCCTCCCACGCCGGCAAGGCCAGTTCGAAATAGTGCAGCGCTTGCGCGTAGTCGCCGCGGTCGTGGTAGGTCCATCCGATGTTGTTGTACAGCGATGCACGCCAGCGTCGCACGCGCGGGTCGGTCGAAGCTTCCGCCGCAGCGAGCGCCTCGAGGTTCCGGTCGAGCCGATCGGCCGGCGGCGCCGCGATGGCGAGCATGTGCAACGCGTCGACCCGATAGAACTCGGAGCCGGGCAGCTTGTCGCTGACTGCACTGTCGGCTGCCTGCGTGAACCACGTCATCGCCTTCTCCGGCTCGCCGGCGGAATTGCGCACGCGGCCGCGCTCGAGCAGGTAGCGCACGCGAACACGTGCAGGAACGCGCTTGAGGTTCGCGGCAACCGTGTCGAGCGCTCGATCGGCCTCGTCGAATCGGCGCTGCAAGCCTTGTGCACGCGCGATCTGCGTCATGGTCTCGAGCGCTTCGCGCGACCCCGCCGGATGACCTTCGAGCTCCGTCTTGAAGCGCTCGAGCGATACCTGCGGGCGGTCGTAATCCCACAGTTGGTCGAGCCTCACCGAGAAGTCATCCAATGTCGCTCCCGTCGCTGTCGCGTGAACGAGGCATGCCACGGTTCCCAAGCGCGCCAGCCAGCGATGATGGATCATGTTTTCGCATTCGCGGCGCGTCGTGCGCGAGCGCGCTCGAACGCCGCCGCCACGGCCGCTGCGCGCTGGTCGCGCTCCGAGCGGATCGACGCGTCCCCGCTCTCCGACGGCGCAGGTTGTGGGCGACGCAGTGCGACGCGTTCGTTGCGGGCGAGTCGCTCATTGCGCAACTCGAAGCGGTTTCGCGCGGCGTCGGCGTCGCTTCGCGTCCAGCCGCGTCCGGCGTCGACCATGTCGATGCAATCGACCGGGCAGGGCGGCAGGCAAAGCTCGCACCCCGAGCACAACGACGACAGCACCGCGTGCATGCGCTTGGGTGCACCCATGATCGCGTCGACCGGACAGGCCTTGATGCACAGCGCGCACCCGATGCACGCAGCCTCGTCGATCACGGCGAGCATCAGAGAACCATGCGATCCGCATTGCGGATCGAGCGCGCGCGCCGCGCGTCCGGTCAGCGTGGCCAGGGCGTGGATGGTCTCGGGACCGCCGGGAGGGCAACGATTGATGTCGGCTGCATCGTTCGCGATCGCCTCGGCGTAGGGTCGGCATCCGGCGAACCCGCAACGCGTGCACTGCGTCTGCGGAAGCAGGGCGTCGATTCGATCCACGGTGTCGGCAAGCGCAACCATGCCGACATTCTAACTATGAGTCGACCCGCCGCTCGCAAGGCGCGAGGTGTCCATCGCATACGCGATCACGTGTCGTGAAAACACGGCTGGCGCGGCGAGCGCGGCGCGGATTCGCGTGCTCGCGCGTCACGCGTCGCGACGCACGGTGCGTTGCGCGCAGCTACGCTCTCATGCCGAGCGGCCTTGGCCGCCCGCACGAATGCCTCAACCCTGACGCGGGCTGCGCTTGTAGTCCTCGGGGATCTTGAACAGATCCGCCGGTGGCTCGCCGCGCTGCAGCTTCTCGAGGCGGTAGATCGTGTCGCCGGCGCGCGGGTCGCTGGTCTTCGCGTACACGACGAGCTGCAGCTCCGGCGAGAACCAGCGCTCGCTCACGATGACAATCGGCTTTTCGTTGCCGATCGCGCCCGCGGCGATGGTATGCGTCGTCTGGGTGCCTTCGGCCTTCACCCCGCCGAACTCGCGTGTGCCGAGACTTTTGGTTTCGCCGCGACCCGGCGGCAGCAACGGCACCGTCACCGGCGGCAACGGCTGCGGAATACCGCCCTGCGCATCGCGCCCGACGCGCAACACTTGCACGCGCACATCGGCATCGCCGTCGTCGTCGCTTTGGACATCCGCATTGCGCCGGACGATCACGTGCTTGGTCACTTCCATCGCACCCGGGCGGCCGCCTGCAGGCAAGGCAGGCGTGCCCGGCGGAAGCGGGGCAACGGCTGCCAGAGGTGGTTCGGGCGGGACGGGAGGCGCCGGAGGCGCGGAGAATGCCGAAGCTGCGGGCGGCGCGGGCGGTGCCGGAGGTGCAGGCACTCGCGGAATGCGAAGAGCCACCTTGCGATCGCTGTTCAGCACGTAGCTGCGGCCGCTGATCGGATCGAACAGGTACACCCGTGTGCCGTGCGGCCCCAGGCGTTCCTGGCGGG
>DATKLH010000605.1:0-31290 GCA_035542515.1 Casimicrobiaceae bacterium | reverse complement strand
AGGAGGTTGCTGGCATTGCTGACCGACTTCGCGTCGCTGTAGAAGATGCGCTCGTAGTCGAGCGCGAAGAGCCATTGCGGTGCCGGGCGCACGGCGATGCCGATGCCCCAGTTCGACGGGATGTCGAAGGCGCCTTGCTCGGCGAACAGCCCCTTGTACTTCTCGAAGCTGCCCATGCTGATCTTGGACTGATACGTCAAGCCCATGGCGAACTGCGGAGTGAACTGCCCGTAGTAGCCGACGCGCACGCCCCATCCCGTCTCGCCGTCGTATCCGCGATTGGTGACGTTGCCCGGGCTGGTCGATAGGAACGGACTGTCGAACGCCTGCAGCCCCTCGGCCTTGAAGCGCTGGTAGGCGAACAACGGCGCGACGCCGATCGAATGATCGGGATGGAACTTCCACGCTAGCGTGGGCGCGATGACGAGCTGCACCAGGTCCACGCCGAGGCTGCCGTTGCCGCAGAACAGGTTGTACGGGCCCGGCGAAGGATTGAAGCCGCTGCCGGGGCCGGTGGCTGGTCCGCAACCGCCAGGCGAGGGCAGTTGTCCGCCGGGAAAGTCGGTGTTCATGCCGCCATTGCCATACACGGTGACGCCCAGCGCGAGGTTCGGCTGCACCATGTAGTTGTAGCCGAACTCCGGAATGCCGAAGTAGTTGCTGTCGCTGTCGGCCGAGCCGTCGAGACCGAAGAGTGCACCACCGGTACGCTCGGCCTTGCGCCACGGGCTGAAGAGGTCGATGCCCACGGCGAACTGGTTGCCGGCATAGGCCATTGTCGCCGGGTTGTTCGCACCGCCGAAGACGTCACCAGTCACCGCGATCGACGCTCCGCCCATGCCCTTGGCCTTCATCCCGTACCCGTGGGCGAAGTACCCGTCGGTCGCGTGCACCGACAGCGGCAACAGCGCGCCGAGCAGCGCGGCAAATAGTTTGATGCGCATTGGGACTCCCTGATGTCGTGGTAAATGGATAGCCGCGCGATGGCGGCGTCAGATGAAGAGGCTCACGTCGGCATCCTTCGCCATCGGCAGGAAGGTCGCCGCTCCGACGTAGTCCTTGACCTCGGGGATAAAGTCGTCACGCGCATAGCCGAACAGGTCGACCGTCATCTGGCAGCCGATCAGGTTCACACCCGCTTCGATGCACAGCGAGCGCAGCTCGGCGATGTCCGCGACGCCCTTGGTCTTGATCGTCTTGCGCATCATTCGCGTGGCGAACGCCTCGAATCCGGGGACGATCGATTGCAGGGCGTTGGGGATGTTCCAGCGGATCGACCTGAACCACGCCGGTCCGAGGGGCATCTTCATCGGCATCGCCGGATTGCCGAGCGGGCTCACCTTCAGCTTGCGCAGGTCTTTGCGAAGCAGCTCGAGCCCGTAGAAGGTGAAGAACATCGACACATCCCAGCCGAGCGCTGCGGCGGTCGAGGAGAGGATGAACGGTGGATACGCCCAATCGAGCGTTCCCTTGGTCGCGATGATCGTCATCGAAGGCGTCTTCGCCGCCTTGATCTCGGCCAGCTTGGCCTCGAGCCTGCTCGCGAGGATGGCTTCCACGCGCTGATCGATCAGGCGTTCCAGGTCCAGCACGTCGGTCGTCGATGCCATGGGTCGCTTCCTCAGGGGCGGTATTCGGAGGCCATCGTAATACTCCCAGGGAGTAAGGGCAAGAGCGTTAGGCTCGGCCGGTTGACCTGTCGCAAGCTGCGCTTCATCCGCTGAGCTACTGGGGCGGATTTTGTCTCTAAAATACCCCACCGGGTATACACGAGGTATCATGGCAGCGGCCCACCAGCAGAAGGCGATGAGGGATGAAGAACGGCCACCCGGTTCCGCACGACGCGGAGTCCAAGCGCGCGATGGAAGCGCGCCTTGCGCGCATCGAAGGACAGGTCCGCGCGGTCCGTGCGATGGTTACGGCGGACGACGACTGCGAACGCATCGCGCAGCAGCTCGCCGCCGCGCGCAAGGCGCTCGACCGGGCCTTCTACGAGATGGTCTCGTGCATGATCCGCGCGCAGTCACCTTCTGGCGCAGCGGCGCGGCGCGAGCAGGCCGAGAAGATCGCGCAACTGCTCGCGCGGTTCGCTTGAGTCGACCGAGGATAGCGTGACCCCATCAGCGGCCGGGCCGGACGGCGGCCTGCATGTCCGCACGACCACCTGCTACATGTGCGCGTGCCGTTGCGGCATTCGCGTGCATCTCGATGGCGAACGCATTCGCTACATCGACGGCAACCCCAATCATCCGCTGAACAAGGGCGTGATCTGCGCGAAGGGCGCATCGGGGATCATGAAGCAGCATTCCCCGGCGCGGCTGACGCAACCACTGCGGCGCAAGGCCGGTGCCGAACGCGGGGCCGGCGAGTTCGAGGCGATTTCCTGGGACGAAGCGTTCGGCATGCTGACCGAACGACTCGCACGGATTCGCGCCACCGATCCGAAGAAGTTCGCGCTGTTCACCGGCCGCGATCAGATGCAGGCGCTCACCGGATTGTTCGCGCGGCAATTCGGCACGCCCAACTACGCGGCCCATGGCGGCTTCTGCTCGGTCAACATGGCCGCCGGGATGATCTACACCATCGGAGGATCGTTCTGGGAATTCGGCGGCCCCGATCTGGATCGCGCGAAGCTGTTCGTCATGATCGGCACCGCGGAGGACCATCACAGCAATCCGCTGAAGATCGCCATCGCGAAGTTCAAGCGCGACGGCGGCCGCTTCGTTTCGATCAACCCGATTCGCACCGGCTATTCGGCGATCGCGGACGAATGGGTGCCGATCAAGCCCGGAACCGACGGAGCGCTGTTGCTCGCGATCATCCACGAACTGCTCGCCACTGGTCTCTACGACCGCGAGTTCCTGGTGCGCTACAGCAATGCCGGGCAGCTCGTCAATTGCGACGAGTCGAGCGCGGATTTCGGCCTGCTCGTCGCCGACGTCGAAAGCCCGGAAGTCAATCCGACCTATCCGCGCAACAAGCTGTGGTGGGATCGCTTGAGCCAGCGCGCGGTCGCGACGCATACGCCGGATGCCGACCCGAGCCTGTTCGGCGCTTTCACGTTGTCCGATGGAACACCGGTCAAGCCCGCGCTGCAGTTGCTCGACGAGCGGGTGAAGGACTGCACTCCGGAATGGGCTGCGTCCATCACGGGGATTCCGGCCGCGACGATCCGGCGTCTCGCGCACGAGATGGGCATCACGGCGCGCGACCACCGCATCGAGCTGCCGATCGCGTGGACCGACTCGTGGGGTGTCGAGCACGAGACCGTCACTGGTCGCCCGGTCGCGTTTCACGCGATGCGCGGCCTCGCTGCACACTCCAACGGTTTCCAGACGATTCGGGCGCTCGCGATTCTGATGTCGCTGCTCGGGACGATCGACCGTCCTGGCGGATTTCGCCATCGTCCGCCGTTTCCGCGCGCGATCCCGCCGAGCGCGAAGGCGCCGCATTCGCCGGCGCAGGTGCAACCGAACACGCCGCTTGGGAGCCTCGCGCTGGGTTGGCCCGCAGGACCCGAGGACTTGTTCGTCGACGACGACGGCAGGCCGGTGCGCATCGACAAGGGATTCTCGTGGCTCTATCCGCTGTCGGTGCACGGGCTAATGCACGATGTGGTGACCAATGCCTGGCGCGGTGATCCGTATCGCATCGATACGTTGATGATCTTCATGGCGAATCTCGCGTGGAATTCGACCATGAACACCACCGAGATCCGCCGGATGCTCAACGACAAGGATGCCGAAGGCGAATACCGCATCCCGTTCATCGTCGTCTGCGACACGTTCCAATCGGAGACGGTCGCCTTTGCCGACCTGGTGCTGCCGGACACGACCTACCTCGAGCGTCACGACGTGATGTCGATGCTCGATCGCCCGATCTCGGAATACGATGGACCGGTGGATTCGGTGCGCGTGCCGGTGGTGCCCCCGCTCGGCGAATGCAAGCCGTTCCAGGAAGTGCTCATCGAGCTGGCGAGCCGGTTGAAGCTTCCCGCCTTCACGCGCGCCGACGGAACGCGCAAGTTTCGCGACTACCCCGATTTCATCATCAACTACGAAACCGAGCCGGGTTCGGGCATCGGCTTCCTGTCGGGCTGGCGCGGGCCCCATGGCGACCAGTTCATGAAGGGCGCGCCCAATCCGGACCAGTGGAAGCGCTATGCGGACAACGACTGCGTCTTCCACTACGAGCTGCCGCCGTCCTACCGTTACATGCGCAACTGGAACAAGGGCTACATGGAGTGGGCGCAGCGCGTTCGATTGCGACGCTTCGACGACCCGGTGCTGATCCAGATCTGGTCGGAAGTGATGCAGCGTTTTCGTCTCGCCGCGCAAGGCAAGCGACCGGGTCGCCAGCCTCCGCCCGAGCTGCGCGCACGCGTCGAGCGCCATTTCGACCCGCTTCCGTTCTACGCGGAGTCGCTCGAGGTCGCGATCACCGATGGCGAACGCTATCCGCTTGCGGCGGTCACGCAGCGTCCGATGGCGATGTATCACGCATGGGACTCGCAAAATGCGTGGCTGCGGCAGATTCATGCGCACAACTACCTGTTCGTGAATCCGAAGACCGCACGCGAGGCCGGCATCGGCGACGATGCGTGGATCTGGGTCGAATCGCCATGGGGCAGGGTCCGCTGCCAGGCGCGCCTCAGCGAAGCGGTCGAGCCCTCGACGGTGTGGACATGGAACGCGATCGGCAAGGCGTCGGGCGCCTGGCGCCTGTCCGCCGATGCCAACGAATCGCAACGCGGCTTCCTGCTCAACCACCTGATCGCGGGCGAGCTGCCGTGCGAGGGCGGCACGATTTCCAATTCCGATCCGATCACCGGCCAGGCGGGGTGGTACGACGTGCGCGTACGCATCTATCCCGCCGCGCCCGACGAGCCGGCAACCACCTGGCCCGAGTTCGCATCGATGTTGCCGGCACCCGGCACGCACGCGCCGCGACGTCGCTGGCAGGCGTTCTTCCGCGGGCGCGTCGAAGGCGAGTGAGCTCGCGATGACGCAACTGGCCCTGGTCATCGACCTCAACGTCTGCGTGGGTTGCCATGCCTGCGTGACCAGTTGCAAGGAATGGAACACCTCGGGTGAAGCCGGCGCGCTCGCCGACTTCAATCCCTACGGCAAGGATCCGACCGGCACCTTCTTCAATCGCGTGCAGACCTTCGAGGTCGGCGAGTATCCGAATACGCAGACGGTTCACTTCCCCAAGAGCTGCCTGCATTGCGAGGATCCGCCGTGCGTGCCGGTATGTCCCACGGGCGCGTCGTACAAGCGCGCCGAGGATGGGATCGTGCTGGTCGACTACGACAAGTGCATCGGATGCAAGTACTGCGCGTGGGCGTGCCCGTACGGGGTGCGCGAGCTCGACGAAAAGCAGCAGGTGATGAAGAAGTGCACGCTGTGCGTGGATCGCATCTACGATGCGTCGCTCGATCCGGTCGACCGCAAGCCTGCGTGCGTGAAGGCCTGCCCGACCAGTGCACGCCTGTTTGGCGACATCCATGATCCGGAGTCGGAAGTGTCGCAGGCGATCCGCGACCGCGGCGGCTACGCGTTGATGCCCGAGTGGGGCACCCGGCCGGCGAATCATTATCTGCCGCGCCAGCGGATGAAGCCGCAGATCGAGACCGACCAGCTGGTACGGGCCGACAATCCGCTGAAGATCGACGGCAAGCTGCCCAAGCCGCCGCAGGACGATGCCGCGCTCGATGACGTGACGTCGTGGTAGGAACGACCCGATGCATCCTGCGTTTTCCGTCATCTTCCTCACCACGTTGATCGGGGCCGGGCAGGGGCTGTTCGTGGCGATCTACACCGCGCAATGGGTCGAACGACTCGGATGGCTTCCGGTAGGCGTTGCACGCGACTTCGACATCGCAGGCACGATGATCTCGATGGCGCTCACCATCGGCGGGCTGCTCGCATCGTTTTTCCATCTCGGGCGTCCCGAGCGTGCGTGGCGCTCCGCGGCGCGCTGGCGTACGTCGTGGCTGTCGCGCGAAGTCATCGCGCTTCCGGCTTTTCTCGGTGCAACCGGCTTTTACGGTGCGGCGATGTACCTGCATTTCGCCTCGCCGCTCGCCGCGGGCGCGCCTGCGGCGTTGGCATGCCTCGCCTTGTTCGTGTGTACGGGCATGGTGTATGCCGGCATCCGCTTTCTGCGCGAATGGGCCAGTCCGCTCACACTTGTGAATTTCGCCTTGCTCGGATGCGCTTCGGGATTCACGATTGCAGCCGCACTGAGTACGCGAATCGCACCGGAACTGTTCGTTTTCATGGCGAACGGCGCGGTCGCGCTGACTGTGGCCGGGCTCGCGACGCGCACCGCATCGTTGGTGCGCAACGCGCGCCTCAAGCCGAAATCGACGCTTCAGTCGGCTGTCGGCATCCGGCATCCGCGCATCGTGCAGATCGCCCAGGGCTTCATGGGCGGTTCGTTCAATACCCGCGAGTTCTTCCACGGCGTCGGCGCGCGCGCCATGCGATCGATTCGGTCGTTCTTTCTCGCCGCGGCCTTCGTGCTTCCCATTGCCCTGCTCGGGTTTGCCCTCGTGTCGTCGACGCCGGCGCTGGCTATCGTTGCCGCGCTCGTTCAGGCGGCCGGGCTGATCGCCGAACGTTGGTACTTTCTCGCGCAAGCCAATCACCCGCAAAATCTGTATTACCAGTCGCAGGCGTGACGGCTCGCTGCGTTCGCCCGCGTGACCGCGGGAACGCAAAAGCGTCGGCGAACGCTTGCGCGCCTGGTGTTCACCGTGGCGATGCATGTGCGCGCGGCGTTGGCACTGCCATGCTGCGTGGTGTGCGGGCACGCTGCGTCGGCTGCGACACGCGCGCGCAATGTCCGTAGCCGCGATGCGCGGCGACGTATCATCGAGAGCCATCGAAGATTGCCGCCTCATGAACGAGCTTTCCGCCGACCTGCTCGCTGCCATCCTCGAGCAGAGCGCCGATGCGATCGTCTTCGCCGACCCGGCGGGAATCATCCGCGTATGGAATCGCGCCGCGACCACGGTGTTCGGCTTTTCCGCCGACGAGGCGCTGGGGCGCAGTCTCGATCTCATCATCCCCGACAAGCTGCGTACGGCGCATTGGTCAGGCTTCCGGCGCGCGATGGAGACCGGCCTTCTGCGCCTGGATGGTCGACCCACCATGACGCGAGCGACACACAAGCTCGGGACGCGGCTGTACGTCGAGATGACCTTCGCGCTCGTGCGATCGAGCGATGGTGCCGTAGCGGGATCTGTCGCCGTCGCGCGCGATGCAACGCAACGCTACGAGGACGAGCGGGCGCGCAGGCGGGCGACCCCGGGCTAGCCGAAAGATCCGGCCTGGACGGGCCTGTCATCGCGAGCGCGATGGACCGCACGTCACGACCCTGTGACGTGCGACGCAGTGGCGTGCCGATCTCGGTGCTTCTCGGGGAAATATTCGCGTTGACCGGGGTGGGGCGGAGTGAAACCATCCGCGCAGGACGCGTCAAGAACGCGCGCTTGCATGAGACGACACGACGCGACAACTCATCGAAAACGGGCACCAGTCGCCGGGGTTGTGGCAGCGACGGTGGTGGCTGCCGGATGCTGGCCTGCGAGCAACGCGTGGCCCGGTTCGCTCAGCTGCTCCGCCTGGATGGACGACTTGAATGCTGGCGAGCACCTCGCGCAAATGACGGACTACCTGCGCGACATCGAGCTCACGACCGAAATGCCCAATGGGCCCGATCCGGGATCGTTCGCCGCGAGCGTGGACGACCATTGCGCAGCGCATCCGCAGGAGCGGCTGAAGACAGCGATCGCCGCCGCGTTCGCCAAGTTCGAGCGCGAGTCGCCGGTGCTGTAACGGCGCAGCGCGCGGGGCTCCTGCCTGCGTGCGTCGTTGCACGCTACACCGCAACCGCGTACGCGCTCACTCGAGGTTGATCGGGGTCGATCCGTGTAACCGGGACGCCTGCGTCACGGTTGTTTGTGAGCCGCTCGAACCGTGCCGCGTTTGTGCACCAGGCGACGGCTGATCGACGCGCCCCAGTCGCGGACCTTGTCCCACGCACCGGGGTGCGACTCCGCGCGTGCGGCGTCGTCGAGGAAGACGATGCTGAACGGACGCTCGACGACGTGCCGGTTGGCCACGGCCCGGACGACGATGAACGAGCTCAGTCGTTCGACGGCGCTCACGATCTGATGCAGCGCCTCTGCCTTGCTCGGCGAGCGTTTCCAGCGCGGAACGCGCACGTTGGTTCGCGATCGGACGACCAACCACAACGATAGCTCGGCGAGCTTGCTGCCCAGGCTCATGTAGCTGCCCGACACCGCGACCATCCGTACGCGGAACGGATTGGCGACCCATTTCGAGTTGATCTGGGCGGCGAGGGCACGGGTCTTCTCGAGCAAAGCCTTCGCGCGTGCGCGGGAGAGCGGCGCGACCACCGACGCCGACGCATACTCGTGAAATTTCGCAGTCAGGCGATAAGCACCATCGCCTTCCAGCTCGAGCAACTCGCCGGCAACCAGCGCCTCGATCAACGACAGCGATGCAAGCTCGTCGAGGCGGAAATCCTCGCGGAGTTGCTCGGCATCGACGCGGGCGCGAGCGGACTTCTGCACCGACACACGCGCCAGCACGCGCTCCATGCCGGCACGCAGCATGCGCGCTTCGACGCCGAAATACAGATGATCGGCGACGAGCCGTCGACGCGGCGCGCTGGCCTGCGCGCCGGTTCTCATGCGCGAGACCGGATTGACCTTCCGGAGATCGCCCGGGTTGCCGGTCGGCCGCGCCTGCGAGGCGGCCTTCCCCTTGGTGGCAGCGGCCCGGTTGAACCAGCGAGGAGAAGTTGAGGCCACGGTGTCACCTTGCGTGGAAACCATCGCGCGGAGGTGACGGACCCGCCGCGGCTTCGCCGCAGCATCGATCGACGGCGCGTCGGGCGCCGGCAGCCCCGCTACCCGCGCTACCACGCGGGCCGGAGGCTTTGCGTCACTGCCTCGCGACAGTTTTGCCAAGGAGGCCCTGTGTGGGAGATCGCGGCCAAGCCGGGGGCCCGCGCACAGGGATAACAGTCCCAATGGTTTTGTGGCACGCAGGCTGTTGTCAATAGCTGACCGCTGAACGGAGCGCCGGGCGGTGGCATCTGTGGCGGCGGCGACACCGCTCGCCGCGCGGTCTTGCCGAGAGGCGATCGGTCAGCGACTGGCTGCGCGGGCGGGCGCTTTGTCGGGGGCCGACCCGATGCCACTGGTGTCGACCGGCGCATTGACCGACTGGCGGGCACCCTGGATCAGCGCCCGGCAGTCGGCGTCCGAAGCGCCTCCGAAATCCACGAGCGCGAGAAGGGCCGCCGGTCCTGCAACGGCACCCAGCCCCACCGCAGCCCCGATCCGGGCGATCAGTGGAAGCGCTTCGGGATGGATCGATGGCTGCTTGAACGAGCCGCCGATGACGATGGGTCCGCGCAGCGCGAGCGCACTGGGTTGCTTGGATTGCGCCTTGAAGTGCAGGTCGTAGCGCTCGGCCGCGAAATTGACGCCTCCCGAAACGGTGATCTTCTCGGCCGACGTATCGATCACCATGAAGCGCGGCGTCAGTACCCCCTTGTCGAGATCGAACGCGGAGGCGGCGCAGCGGATCTCGGAGGTCTCGTTGCCGCGCAGCAGCAGGGTGGCCGCTCGCGCGAGGTCGAGATTGGTCAGGACCACTGCGAGCGTGCTCGCCTCGCCGCCCCGCATGATGACCGCGCCTTCGCCATCGCCGCTGCCCAGCCATTGGGCGAGGCTGTTACCGTGCGTGTTGAACTTCGCATAACCGCCGAAGCGTCCGGCGGTGCCGTGCGGCGAAGCGAGTTGAGGGAACAACCGTTTCAACTCGACGTCGCGGATTTCGAACTGGCCCTGCATCGCCGCCGGCGCCTGGGTCACGTCGAAACTCACCTTCGATACCACGTGCCCGTCGGCGATGCCGAAATCGAGCGGATCGAGCGTGATCAAGCCGTTCTTGAGCACCATGTGCGCGGTCAGGTTGTCCATGGGAAAGCGCGACCAACTCACGTTTCGACCCCGGAATTTCACGTCCGCGTCGAAGCTGCGCAGTCCGCCGGTGTCGACCGGCTTGCCGGCCAACGCGCTCTGCTTCGCCTGGCGTTCGACCGCAACGCTGCGTTGCTCCGGCGTGCTCGGCGCACGCCCCGGCTCCACTGGCGGCAAGCCGACGAAACCGCCGAGGTCCTCGTAGTGCATCTGACGCGAAGTGAGATCGGCAGCGATCGCAGGGCGCGGACGCGACAGATCGACGCTGAATTCGCCCGCGAGATCGCTCTTGCCGACGGTGCCCGCGATGTCGGTGAAACGCCATTTCGCCTGTTCGCGGCCGAGCGTTCCAGTCAGCTTGTAGGTGGGTGTCCACGGGAGCTTCGCGGGAACGATCGGATAGAGCTTCGACAGATCGGGTCCTTGAAGCGAAAGGCGACCGTTCACGTCTTGCAGCTTCGACGGGACGATGCTTCCGTTGAAGCGAACCTCGGTCGCTCCAGCCTTGGCGTGAACGTCGAGACGGTAGGGCGCGTCGACCTCGCGCAGGGCGGAGAGTCCCATGCCGGTGCCATCGATGGCAAACGGCTCGCCGCGGTAGGCGCCCTTGCCGTTGAAGCGGAGGCTGCCCGCGGGGTCGTCGGCACGACTGACCGAATCGACCGACGAAGTCACATCGATGAACAGGTTCGGATCGCGGTAGCGAACCGTGCCGTTGTCGACGCGGATGCCTCCGACATGCATCGACGAGCCGTTGCGACCCTCGCCGAAAACCCAGTTGGCCTCGCCGTTGGCGTTGCGTTCGAGCATCAGTTCCGGCTGCCGCAGGTCGATCTGCGGCAGATTCGGCTCGCCGACCAGTAGCGACCACAGCTTCACGCGCACGTCGGCGTGAGACACATGCAGCATCGGCTGGACGTCCGACCATTCGGCGTTGCCGATGGTGAGGTCGCTTACCTCGATGCGCGGGCTGAGCGAGAGCCGGACGTTCAAGTCGCCGTCGATGCGCACCGGTCGTTGGAGACGATGGCTCGCGTAGTGGGCGAGCGGTCCGCGTAATGCATTCCACGGGAAAAAAATAGCGACGACGATCAGCAGCGCAATGACTGCGAGCGTCCAGGCAAGCCAGCGAGTTGCGGTTGTGGTTCCCACTACGACCGTGAGCCTTCTTCCTGCACCTTCGACCGAAGGCCGGCAGTCAGGTTCTCGGCCGTCGTGTAGGACAAGCGGAAGTGCTTCGTCACCGCGGTCGTCGGCGCGCCTCCGCTAGCGCCGCTTGACATGCATCAATGGACAACGTGCCGCGCCGTTTACGCTCCCCCTATCGTCTAGCGAAGACCTGGGTGAACATCGAGAACAAGGCTGCCTGGTATTGCAAAGGCCCACTGCAGAACGACGAGGATGGGCCGCTGTACGACGAGGATGCACCAGATGCACCGTTGTACGACGATGACCCCTGCTGGCCTTCGCTGCCCGAATCGTTCTTCGACGTCCGGGCGATTCCCACGGAGCGTGAACTGCAGATGGTGACGGACGCGCTGGCTCGCTACAACGGTCCGCCGCTGGTCACCGTATCGGCACTGGAGGGGTTCCTGCGAGAGCTCGCCGAGGAACTCATCGATATACCGTTGCATTAATCGACTGCTCACTGCGAGCGACAGGCACACGGGAGGAGTGAAGAGCGCAGCGGCGATTTCGCAGATCGCGGAGCGCGTCGCCGTGCGACAGGTGCCCGATCCGGAATGAACGTGGCATCGCATCCTGCAGCTTAGGCGCCGCTGGGGGGCGTTGCTGCGCGTTCCGGAAACCTCGGGGCCGCTGTGCGGCTCTAACAGGCTCAGGCCGGCGGTCGAGACGCGACTTCCCACCGGTCGCTACGGAAGCGAATCATGAATCGCAAACTCAAGGCACTTGCGGGCGTGCTGACGGCCACCGGGCTGGCGGTCGGCACCGTCGTTCCCGCCATCGCGGGAATGGATACCGGCGACAGCAGCATGAATCCGTTTACCGGGGATTCGTACGCCTATTTTCACGGCGGCCACAATGCCGGCGAGCAGGCGATGATCATCCCCGGCCGCACGCCGGCCGCGCAACGGTCTTTCGAACGACGTTTTGCGCAGGACCGGCTGCAAGCGCAATTCCGTTCCGCCGAACCTGCACCGCAGGACCGCAACGCGCAAACTCCGCCCGTGAACGGATCAGGCACGCCTGCGACGGGCGCACCCAGCGCCTCACGCTGAAACCGTCTTGCGCTAATCGCTTAGGCGACACGTTTCCGCGCGACACTGCCCATCGCAGCGACGTCCCGTTGCGGGCGTTGCGTATCCCTGTGATTCGTTGACCGACCCGCGCACTGCGCGTGCGCGAGCCGGTGATATCAACGCATGGGCACCGATGCGCGAAGGCGCAACGGGCGCTCGTGCGCCATGCGCGTACCCATGCAGCAGCGCGAAGGCGCGCGTCATCGCGAGGCTCGCGGTCAGTGGCAGGTTCACCGCGAACGCAACAAGCAATTCGAGCGCGAGCGGCGCAAGCAGATGCCCGCGCCAAACAGCGGATGCGCAACGCGGGTGAGCAATCCTCCACTGGCAGCGCCACGGAAATCCACGAGCGAAAAACGCGGATCGCGCGATCGGTCAGCGCAGATCCGAATGCGAAAACGCTTCGCACATTCATGCCGTGGTGCTCGAGCAGCGTGTTACAGGTCATGTTACAGGTCGTCCATGAGCGATGTGCATGAAAAAGACATTGGCGGAGAGCCAAATGCCGCGCCTGCGACACAACATTGATCGCCATCAATCGCCAACTGTGCCGATTGGATTTGAATGGCGACAACGTCGGACACGGTTTGACGTCCGCTTGCGCACGGCGGCGACGTTTGCGCTCCGGAGAATCGCACATGATCGAGACTTCGTACGGCCTCATGCGGCAGCAGGGCATCTCGCGCCGCAGCTTCCTCAAGTTCTGCAGCCTCACCGCTGCGGCGCTCGGATTGAGCGACGCTGGCGCGCAGCAGATCGCCAAGGCGATGGAAACCAAGCCTCGCACGCCGGTGATCTGGCTCGAGGGACTCGAGTGCACCTGCTGCAGCGAATCGTTCATCCGCACTGCGCATCCGCTCGCGAAGGATGTCGTGTTGTCGACGCTGTCGCTCGACTACCACATGACGCTTTCCGCTGCAGCGGGACAGCAGCTGCGCCAGAACGCCCTCGACACCATCGCCAAGCACAAGGGCAACTACATCCTCGCCGTCGAAGGCAATCCGCCGCTCGCCGACGACGGCGTGTACTGCCTCTACTACGGCCGCCCGTTCGTCGACGTGCTGCGCGAGTACGCGAAGGACGCGAAGGCGATCATCTCGTGGGGCTCGTGCGCATCGTGGGGTTGCGTGCAGGCGGCGAAGCCCAACCCGACGCGCGCCACGCCGGTGCACAAGGTCATCACCGACAAGCCCATCGTGAAGGTCCCCGGATGTCCGCCGATCGCCGAAGTGATGTCCGCGGTCGTCACCTACATCCTGACCTTCGACCGGCTGCCGGATCTCGACTCGCAGGGGCGGCCGAAGATGTTCTATGGCCAGCGCGTGCACGACAAGTGCTATCGGCGCCCGCACTTCGATGCGGGACAGTTCGCCGAGCGCTTCGACGACGAAGGCGCGCGCCTGGGCTATTGCCTCTACAAGGTTGGTTGCAAGGGTCCGGTGACTTACAACGCATGCTCGGCGACGCGCTGGAACGAAGGTCTGTCATTCCCGATCCAGTCGGGCCACGGCTGCATCGGCTGTTCCGAAGACGCGTTCTGGGACAAGGGTTCGTTCTACGACCACCTGACGACGATACGTCCGCCGGGCGGTAGCGGAATCGAAGGGACGGCCGACCGTATCGGCCTCGGCGTCGCCGCAGTCGCGGGCGCGGCGATCGCTGCGCACGCCGCGATCAGCGCGGTGAAGCAGGCGCGCAGCAAGTCGCGCAACGACAAGGTCAGCGAGGTAGAGGAATAGACATGGCCGCCTATCAAACCCAGGGCTTCAGTCTCGACGACGCCGGACAGCGCATCGTCGTCGACCCCATCACGCGGATCGAGGGACACCTGCGCATCGAGGTGAACGTCGACAAGGACAATGTGATCCGCAACGCGGTTTCGACCGGCACGATGTGGCGCGGGCTCGAGGTCATCCTCAAGGGCCGCGATCCACGCGACGCATGGGCATTCACCGAACGCATCTGCGGCGTATGCACGGGTGTGCACGCGCTTGCGTCGGTGCGCTCGGTCGAAGACGCGATCGGCATCAAGATCCCGAAGAACGCGAACATCATCCGCAACCTGATGCACGCGACGCTGTACGCGCAGGACCACCTGGTGCACTTCTACCACCTGCACGCGCTCGACTGGGTCGACGTGGTGTCGGCGCTCAAGGCCGACCCGCGCAAGACCTCCGAGATCCAGCAGAGCATCAGCTCGCACCCGCAGTCGTCGCCGGCGTATTTCCGCGACGTGCAGAATCGCCTGAAGAAGTTCGTCGAGAGCGGCCAGCTCGGGATCTTCGCCAACGCCTACTGGGGTCATCCGGCCTACAAGCTTCCGCCGGAGATCAACCTGCTCGCGACCACGCACTACCTCGAGGCGCTCGACTTCCAGAAGGACATCGTCAAGATCCAGACCATCTTCGGCGGCAAGAATCCGCACCCCAACTGGCTGGTGGGCGGCGTGCCGAGCGCCATCAATGTCGACGGGCCCGGTGGCGCGGTCAACATGGCGCTGCTCAACATGGTGGGCGACATCTGCAATCGCACCGCCGAGTTCATCGACCAGGTCTACATTCCCGACCTGCTCGCGATCGCCGGCTTCTACAAGGACTGGGCGAAGTGGGGCGGCGGTCTGTCGAGCCAGAACGTCATGGCGTACGGCGAGTTCCCGGAGATCGCGAACGACTACAGCAACTCGAGCCTCGCGATGCCTTCGGGCGTGATCCTCAACGGCGATCTCAAGAACGTCATGGAGGTCGATCTCAAGGATCCGGAGCAGGTGCAGGAATGGGTCACCCACTCCTGGTACAAGTACGCCGACGAATCGAAGGGCTTGCATCCGTTCGATGGCGTGACCGAGCCGGGCTTCGCGCTGGGCGCCAAGACCAAGGGTTCGCGCACCGACATCCAGTCGATCGATGAATCCGCGAAGTACTCGTGGGTCAAGTCGCCTCGCTGGAAGGGCAACGCGATGGAAGTGGGACCGCTCGCCCGCTACCTCGTGGCGTACGCGCGCGGTCGCCAGGACATCAAGGAGCAGGTCGACGCGGTGCTCAAGACGCTCGACGTGCCGATCACCGCGCTGTTCTCGACGCTGGGACGCACTGCTGCCCGCGGCCTGGAAGCGCAATGGGCGGCACAACGGATGAAGAAGTACCACGCCGATCTGATCGCGAACATCAAGGCCGGCGACGTCGCGACGGCGAACATGGAGAAGTGGGAGCCGTCGAGCTGGCCGGTCGAGTGCAAGGGTGCGGGACCGTGCGAAGCACCGCGCGGAGCGCTCGGCCACTGGATCAGGATCAAGGATCGTCGCATCGATCTCTACCAGGCGGTCGTGCCGACGACGTGGAACGCCGGACCGCGCGATGCCAAGGGCCAGATCGGCGCGTATGAAGCCGCGCTGCTCAACACGCCCATGGCGAAGCCCGAGCAGCCGGTCGAGATCCTGCGCACCATCCACAGTTTCGACCCGTGTCTTGCGTGCGCATCGCACGTGATCTCTCCCGAGGGCAAGGAACTCGTGGCGGTGAAGATCCGGTAACGAAGGAGAGCGCCATGCGCGTGGAAGCCAAGACCGGCCGCGTACTGGAAGGTCCGCTGCAATCGGTGTACGTGTACGAAGCGCCGGTGCGTATCTGGCACTGGGTCATGATGCTGTGCATGATCGTGCTGGCCGTCACCGGCTACCTCATCGGCGATCCGCCGCCCGCGGTGGGAGGCGAAGCCGCGTTCAGCTACTTCTTCGCCTGGATCCGCTTGCTGCATTTCATCGCGGCGTGGATCTTCGCGGTTGCGTTCGTGGTGCGGATCTACTGGGCGTTCGTCGGCAACCATCACGCGCGCTCGATCTTCCTGCCGCCGTTCTTCAGCGGCGCGTGGTGGCGCGGCATGTTCTCGCAGGGACGCTACTACCTGTTCCTGAAGGACGAGTCGGACCTCTGGGTCGGCCACAACCCGCTTGCCCAGGCGGCGATGTTCTTCATGTACACGCTGGGGACCCTGTTCATCATCGTCACCGGGTTCGCGCTCTATGCGCAACAGTGGCCATGGGGCAGCGTGCCGATGAACCTGTTCGGGTGGGTGTTCGTGCTGTTCGGCGATCCGCAGATGGTGCGCACGCTCCATCACCTCGCCATGTGGTATCTGCTGCTGTTCGCGTTCGTGCACATGTACATGGTGGTGCGCGAGGACATCATGAGCGGCGAGAGCGTGGTGGGCACGATGATCAGCGGTATCCGGCTGTTCAAGCGGCTGCCGACCGCAGCCAGGGTCGGGGTGGGTGCTCCTGCCGCAACGGAGCGGCGCGCGGCGAGCGGTCCGGCGAGCCCGCGTTGATGCACGTCATCGAGTCCACAAGTCCATGCTCTCCGCTGTGAACGCTGCCAACGCCGCGTCGACCGCGCGTCGTGCGCGTCTCAGGGCCGACCGCGTCGATCCACGGTCCCTGCGGCCGTCGGACCTCGCGGTCTCCTCCCGCACGCCGCTGCATCCGGGGCGTTTCCTGCAAACACGTTTCCTGACGCCGCTTGGCATCACGCAGACCGAGCTAGCTCTGGCCCTGGGCATCTCGCGTCGGCGGGTCAACGAGCTGATCCGCGGCCGCCGCACCATCACGCCGGATACGGCGCTGCGGCTCGGCCTGTTCTTTCGCAACGACCCGATGTTCTGGATGACCTTGCAGTCGGCCTGGGACATCCACGCGGCACGGCGTGCGCTGCGCAGCCTTCCATCGCGCTGACCCGACAGCCGTTCTGCGTTTCTCTCCCCAGCCTCGGCCGTTTCGCGCGCGAGGCTTGACATAGCGCAACACGCGATGCTCCGGCGCGCGCACCATTCGCGTGTAACGCTTACCGGAACATCGCATGACAACCTGTTGCGAAGCGTTGGTCATCGGCATCGGCAATCTGCTGTGGGCCGACGAAGGATTCGGCGTGCGCGCCGTCGAGACGCTCCACGCTCGCTATGCCTACCCTGACGACGTACGGCTGGTCGACGGGGGCACCCAGGGCCTGTATCTCTACGATCTCATCGTTTCGGCCCGGCGCGTCCTCGTCCTCGACGCGATCGACTTCGGGCTTCCGGCGGGTGCGCTGAAGATCGTGCGCGATGCCGCGGTGCCGTCGTGGTCGGCGCGCCGCATGAGCCCGCATCAGAACGGCTTCAACGATGTGCTGGCACTGGCGCACCTGCGCAATGAGGCGCCGGATAAGGTGACGCTGATCGGCGTGCAGCCCAAGGTGCTCGAAGACTTCGGCGGAAGCATGAGCCCCAAGGTGCGCGCGCGCATTCCCGAAGCCGTCGCGCTCGCCGCCGGCGAGTTGATCGCGTGGGGATTCCCGGGACGCCGTCGCCCGCGATCCGCCGTCGTCGAGCCGCTCAACGCGGCTGCGCTCGCGTTGGATGTGTACGAGACCGGGCGACCCTCGGAAGAGGTCGCATGCCGTATCGGCGATCCTCGTGTCCTCGAGCAAGCGCAGCGACGGAGCTGAGCGCATGTGCATCGGGACCCCCATGCAGATCCAAGACGTCGATGGCCTGCGCGCGGCCTGCGCAGGACGCGGCGAGCGGCAGTTCGTCGACTTGTCGCTGGTCGGCACGCAATCGGTGGGGACCTGGGTCCTCGCGTTTCAAGGTACGGCGATGCGCGTGCTCGATCCTGCCGATGCCGAGCGGACCAACGCGGCACTCGACGCCATGCATGCGGCGCTGAACGGCGCTGTCGACCTCGATCGGTATTTCGCGGACCTGGTCGACCGGGAGCCGGAGCTTCCTCCTCACTTGCGAGGTACCACCCCATGAAGGTTGCAGTTGCATCGCGGGATTCGCAGCATCCGCTCATCGAGCAGCTGTTCACGCGCCACGGATTCGAATCAGTCAATGCAGACAACGTCGATGCCTTCATCCAGCGCCCCGGTGTTGCACTGCTGGTGTTCCTCGAAGAGCCCGCGCGGATCAAGGAAACGCTGGACATCGCAGTGATCGTGCCGCAGCTCGTGCGTGCCTTCGCCGGAGCGTTCACCGTAGGCGTGCTGCTTCCCGCGGCTTCCCGCGCGCTGCACGACCGTTTTGGCGTGCTGCGTTATCCCGCGCTCGCCGTAGTGCGCGATGGTCAGCGCATCGGTGCCGTCGAGGGCTTGCGCGCCTGGGACGACTACCTCGACGAGCTGCAACGAATCCTTTCCGCTTCGCCTGCGTCGGCTCACACCGGCGCGTCGATCGCAACGAGCACGGCCATCGCCGATGGACCCGACACCCCCTAGGAGACGCATGAAAACCGTATCGATTCCCGTGCGCGTCATTGGTCCGGGCTCGCAGTCGGACGAACCGCCTGTGCAGGTGCTCGGCATCGACGATCCCGTGCAGACGTTTCGCATGCCGCGCGTGCCGGCAACAGCCGATGCCGCGGCGCTGGGCGAGTCGCGGGCCCTTCTGGCGCGCTTCCTCGATCTGCTGCAGGCGTGGGACGTCACGCAGCAAGCCGGCCCGCGTCTGTCGCTCGCCGGTGCCTCGCCTGCGGCGATTGCGATGACCGACCAGATGCTCGGCGAAGGCGAAGTGTCCATTCGCATCGACGGCGGCCGCCCGGCGCGCATCCAGGAGAGCGTATTCGCGGGGATCTGGCGCGTCGCCGAGCTCGATGCCGCGGGTCAGGTCGCCGCCGAATGGATCGAAGCCGCGCAGCTACCCGCGATCGTTCTCGAAGCTGCGCATGCGGCTGCGAGCCCCGCGCGCAGCACTACTTCGTTGCCGCAGGGCGTGATGAACGCTCCGGCGTTGTTGCACGAGATCGACTCGCATGTGCGTGACCGCCGCCCGGGAAGCGCCGCGCGCGTCATCAACCTGACGCTGTTTCCGCTTTCGTCGGCGGACCACGCGGCGCTCGAGCAGGCGCTGCCGGTGGGCTCGGTCGCGATCATGTCGCGCGGCTTCGGCAATTGCCGCATCACCTCGACGCTGGTGCGCAACGTGTGGCGCGTGCAGTACTTCAACACGATGAACACGCTGATCCTGAACACGATCGAGATCGTCGAGGCCCCCGAGGTTGCGCTCGCCGCGGCAGAGGACCTGATCGACAGCCGCGCGCGCCTCGCCGAGCTGGTCGCCTGGATGGGCGATCCGGAAGCCGCGGAGGTTGGCGGGCAATGAGCTCGTTCGAGGGCTCCTACCTCGGCGATCGCGCGCGCATTCCGGCTACTGCGCGCCTGGAATGCAAGATCTGCTGGTACGTCTACGACCCGGTGCTGGGCGATCCGGTGTGGCAGATTCCGGCCGGGACGCCGTTCAAGGAGCTTCCGCCGTACTGGACTTGTCCGGTGTGCGCGTGCGAGCAAGAGCAATTCATGGTGCTCGGCGATGAATGATGCCGGCCTGCTGCCGAACCCGGGACCGCGCCTGGTCGAGGCCTTTTGCGCGATCCACGAGCAGCGCATGCGCTCGCTGCCATTCCTCAATCCGGCGATTGAGGTCGAAGCGGTCGCCTTCGCGCCATGGAAGACCTGCTGGCTGGGCGTGATGCTCACGCCGTGGTCGATGGCCCTGATGCTGACCCCGCGCGAAATCGCCACATGGCGCCCGCTGGCCGTAGGCGAGAAGCGGCGCTACACGTTCCCCGCGGGCCCGTTCGATTTCATCAGCGCAGAGTTGCGCGACATCGGCGCCTACCTCACGTGCTCGCTGTTTTCGCCGGTGCTCGAGTTCGCGGATCACGCCTCGGCCCGCCAGACGGCGGAGTACGCGCGTGCCGCGCTGTTCCAGACCGAGCTCGGTTCCGATGTCTACGAAGACCGCGGTCAATCGTTCGAGTCGGCCACGCCGCGCAAGACCGAGCCCGGCGCCGCGACGCCCATCGATGTGCAGCTCGACGCGCCGATGTCGCGGCGCGACTTGTTGCACGCCCGCGTCAAGCGCTCATGAAGCTGGAAGGCGAGCTCGTCGTGCATCTGAGCTGGGACGGCCATGCCGTTCACGATGTGCGGATCCGATCGACGCGCGCGCTCGATGTGCCGCGGATGTTCGTCGGCAAGTGCAGGGACGACGTGGCTGCGACCGTGCCGCTGCTGTTCAGCTTGTGCGCACGTGCCCAGGCGGCCGCGTCCGAGGCGGCCATGGATGCAGCCCGCGGCGCTAGGCGTTCGGACCAGCAAGCCCGCGTGGCCGCGGCGAGGGTCGCGCTCGAAGCCATCGGCGAGCATGTGCGAAGCTTGTTGCTCGATTGGCCACGCGCCATGGGTCGGCCGCCCGAGATTCCGGCACTTGCCGCGATACGCCGCCTCATCGAATCGCTCGACGATGCGTTGACCGCGCACGGAGGAGCACGCGACAGCGCTACCCTCGCTGAAGACCTTGCAGTTCTGGCCAGCCAAAGCGTGTTCGGAATGCCCGCCGGCGATTGGCTGCAATTGGATGACATCGAGGCGCTGCGCGCATGGATGGCCGAACGACGCGTGGGCGTCGCGGAATGGCTCGACGGGCTGCTCGCCGAGCATGCAACGCTTGGCGCCAGCGACGTGGCTGCCATGCCGTCGATCACCGATGACATCCTGGCCGACTCGCTTGCGCCGGCGATGCTGCGCGATGGCTTCCAGCGCATGCCTTCGTGGGGAGGCGAGCCCGTCGAGACCGGCGCGCTCGCGCGTACGCAACACGCGAGCCTGGTTCGCGACTTGCAACGTCGGTGGGGCAACGGCGTCGCGACCCGAATGGTCGCACGGCTGGTCGAGCTTGCCATGCTGCTCGAGCAGCTTGCAGCCGGCTCGCCGTCGCCGACCGCGGTTCGCACCTGTGGCTGCGATGCGGGCGCTGCGACCGCGGCAGTGCAGACCGCACGCGGTCTTCTTCTGCATCGGGCGCGCATCGAACACGATCGCGTGACCGATTACCGCATCGTGGCGCCGACCGAATGGAACTTTCATCCCGACGGGGCGCTGGTGCGCGGTCTGCGCGACCGGCGCTTTGCCGGCGACCAGGCGATGCGCACCGCTGCGACGCTCGCGATTCAGGCACTCGATCCCTGCGTCGCGTCGCGCATCGAGGTCATCCATGCATGAGGTCGCGCTCGCGCAGAGCATGGCGGAGATCGTGGAGGAGACCGCACGCCGCCACAACGCGCATCGCGTCAGGCTGGTGCGCCTCGAGCTCGGAGCGCTATCGCACGTTGCGCCGGAGGCGTTGCGGTTCTGCTTCGATGCCGCGGTGCGCGGCACGCTCGCCGACAGTGCGCGACTGGAGATCGTCACCACGCCGGGGCGCGCGTGGTGCATGCCATGCAGCGCGAGTGTCGCGCTGCCTGCGCTCGGGGAGCCGTGCCCGATGTGCGGAAGCTATCAGCTCGGCGTGGTTTCCGGCGAAGAGATGCGAGTCAAGGACATCGAGGTCGTGTGATTGCGCGGCCGGATCATCAGGCGCGACGAGGAGAATGACATGTGCACCACGTGTGGTTGCGACGCAGGCGACGCAGCTTCGGTCGAAGGCAAGCCGCTCGGTCACGCCGCAGGATCAGCGCTCGGCGATGCGGCGGCTGCGGGTTTTCACGCGTCGCCGATCTATCGCAGCGCGCCTGCGACTGCCGGCGTGCACGGACATCGTCATGCCGATGGCACGTGGCACGAGCACAGCCACGATCCTCTGGTCACGCACGATCACACCCATGAGGCGATCGTGCCGCACCATCGCGCCGACGAGCTGGCGCGCACGCTGCAGGTCGAACGGGACATCCTCGCAACCAACGACGCCATCGCGGCGTCCAATCGGCGGTGGTTCGATGAGCATGGTGTGTTCGCCGTGAACCTGGTGTCGAGCCCGGGATCGGGCAAGACCTCGCTGCTGGTGGCTACCGCCAAGGCGTTGGCCGCGCACCAGTCGATCGCCGTGATCGAAGGCGATCAGCGCACCTCGCTCGATGCCGAGCGCGTGCGCGCGACCGGCGTCCCGGCGGTGCAGATCAACACGGCGAAGGGCTGCCATCTCGATGCGCGGATGGTGAGCGAGGCCTTGCAGCAGCTGCGCCTGCGCGATGACAGCCTGCTGTTGATCGAGAACGTCGGCAACCTCGTCTGTCCAGCGGCGTTCGACCTTGGCGAAGCGCACAAGGTCGTGATCCTTTCGGTCACCGAAGGCGAGGACAAGCCACTCAAGTATCCCGACATGTTCCACGCGGCCGACCTGATGATCGTCAACAAGATCGACCTGTTGCCGCACGTCGATTTCGACGTCCAGGCGGCGATAGGCTACGCGCGCCGCGTGCGTCCGGGCATCGAGGCGCTCCTGGTGTCGGCGCGGACCGGCGAGGGCCTCGGCGCATGGCTCGCATGGCTCCGCCGCGGCGTGGCGAAGACCCAGGCGCGACGCACCGATACGATCGAGACGTTGCGGCGTCGCGTCGCCGAGCTCGAAGCGCGGCTGGCGCCGAGCACTTCCGACGCGGGCGCTCCATGACACCGATCGCGCGACCGCGGCGCACCACTCGCGCGCGCATCGAGGTGCGCGGCATCGTACAAGGCGTGGGTTTCCGCCCGTTCATCTACCGGATCGCCAACGCCCTCGCGCTCGACGGCTGGATTCGCAACGATGCGTCGGGCGTGACCATCGAAGTGCAGGGCGACCCGGCCGACATCGCGCGGATGGCGCACCAGATCGCCGAGGAGGCTCCGCCGCTCGCGCACATCGACAGCCTCAGGATGGACGAGTGCACTCCGGCGCCAGCCAGTGGCTTCGCGATCGTCGAAAGCGAGCGTGGTGCGACGCGCACGGCGATCGGCCCCGACGCGTGCATCTGCGCCGATTGCCTGCGTGAGTTGTTCGATCCGGACGATCGCCGCTATCGCTACCCGTTCATCAACTGCACGCAGTGCGGTCCGCGCTACACGATCACGCGCGCGCTGCCCTACGATCGCTCGATGACCAGCATGGCGGAGTTCAGGCAGTGCCCGTCGTGCGAAAGCGAGTATCGCGCTCCGACGCATCGCCGCTTCCATGCCGAGCCCAACGCGTGCCCGCATTGCGGACCGCAAGTCACGCTGTTGTCTGCCGCGGGCGAAACGCTCGCGGAGGGCGATGTGATCGCCGCCGCGATCAAGCGCATCCGACGCGGCGAAGTGCTCGCCATCAAGGGGCTGGGCGGATTTCACCTTGTGTGCGATGCACGCAACGCGGGTGCAGTCGCGGCGCTGCGCAAACGCAAGTCGCGCGAAGAAAAGCCGCTGGCCGTGATGGCGGCCAACGCCGCGTCGCTCGCACCCTACGTGTCAGCGTCACGAGCCGAGCTCGATCTTCTCGCCTCGCCAGAGCGCCCGATCGTGCTCATGCGCAAGCGAGTCTGTGCGGACCTTCTGCTTTCCGGCGTCGCACCGCGGCTCGCCTGGCTGGGCGCGATGCTGCCGTATACGCCGCTTCACTACCTGCTGTTCCATGAGGCCGCGGGCCATCCTGATGGCGTCGCCTGGCTCGCCAAACCGCAAGAACTGATCCTGGTGATGACCAGCGCCAATCCGGGCGGCGAGCCGCTGGTGACCGACAATGCAGAAGCGGTTCGTCGACTCGCCGGCATCGCCGATGCGTTGGTCGTGCACGATCGAGCGATTGTCACGCGCTGCGACGACAGCGTGCTGCGCGCGACATCGGAGGGGGCAGCGTCCGCGTTTCAATTCGTTCGCCGTGCACGCGGCTACACACCGCGTGCCATCAGGCTCGCACGCGAGGGACCGAGCGTCCTTGCGCTGGGCGGTCACTTCAAGAATACGATCTGCCTCACGCGCGGCGACGAGGCCTTCGTCTCGCAGCATATCGGCGATCTCGACAACGCGGCGACGTGCGTCGCCCTGGTCGACGCCGTCGAGCACCTCAAGTCGATCCTGTCGATCGAACCGAAGATCATCGCGCACGATCTGCATCCCGATTACTTCAGCACGCGTCATGCGGCGCAGCTCGCGCATGCGCTGGACCTGCCGCTGCAGGGCGTGCAACACCATCACGCGCACGTTGCAGCCGTCGCGGCCGAGCATCGCATCACCACACCCGTGCTGGGCCTTGCGCTGGACGGCGTGGGGCTGGGCAGCGACGGAACCGCATGGGGTGGCGAGTTATTGCGCGTCGAAGGCGCTCATTTCGAGCGGTTGGGGCACTTCGCGCCTTTGCGGCTGCCTGGTGGCGATGTCGCCGCCCGTGAGCCCTGGCGTATGGCCGCATCCGCACTGTCGCGTCGCGGTCGCTGTGCCGAAATCCAAGCGCGCTTCGCCGACGAACCGGCTGCTGCGACCGTCGCCGCGCTCCTGGCGCTCGGGCGCAACGCGCCGGAGACCTCCAGCGCGGGACGCTACTTCGACGCGGCAGCAGGACTGCTGCGGGTCAGTCGCCGCAATCGCTTCGAGGGGCAGGCTGCGATGTTGCTCGAGGGTCTCGCCGACGGGCATGGACCCGTCGCGCCGGACCTCGACGGATTCGCGATCGACGCGCACGGTGAACTCGACCTCACGCCGCTGCTGATGCGTCTGACCACGATCCGGGACGCGGGTTTCGGCGCGGCCGTCTTCCACGCGACGCTCATCGAGGCGCTTGCGCGGTGGATCGCACAGGCTTCGTCGTCGAACGGCATCACCACGGTCGCCTGCGGCGGTGGTTGCTTCCTCAATGCCATCGTGGCTCGCGGCTTGCGCTCGGCGCTGTGCGCGCGCGGCATCAGGATGCTGGAAGCGCACGCGCTGCCGCCCAGCGATGGCGGACTCGCGCTGGGCCAGGCGTGGGTTGCCCTCCAATCGGTCGCCAAGGACTAAAGCCATGTGTCTTGCACTTCCCGCGTTGATCGTTGCGCTGCCTTCCACTGGCGCGGCGATCGTGGACATCGGCGGAGTCCGCAAGGAGATCTCCGTCGAGCTGGTCGACGATGTCGAGCCTGGCGATTATGTCGTGGTGCACGTCGGCTATGCGCTGGCGCGGCTCGATGCCGCCGAGGCGCAGCGGACCCTCGAGCTGTTCGCATCGGCTGGCGGGTCACCGGCGAACGGCACTCATCCATCATGAAATACATCGACGAGTTCCGCGACGGCACGCTGGCGAGCACGATCGCAACCGCGATCCGGCGCGAGGCCGATCCGGCGCGGGATTACAGCCTGATGGAATTCTGCGGCGGACACACGCACGCGATCTCACGCTATGGCGTAGTGGATCTTTTGCCCCCCAACGTGCGCATGATCCATGGTCCCGGATGTCCGGTATGCGTGCTGCCGATCGGACGCATCGACAGCGCCATCGAGCTCGCGATGCGACCCGGCGTCATCCTCGCAACCTACGCCGATACGCTCCGGGTGCCTGCGTCGAACCGGACCTCGCTCCTGAAGGCGAAGGCCAACGGCGCCGACGTTCGGATGGTGTACTCGAGCGCCGATGCGCTGCGCCTGGCGCGCGAGCACCCCGATCGGGAGGTGGTGTTCTTCGCCATCGGCTTCGAGACGACCACACCGCCCACCGCGGTCGCGATCCGGCAGGCACGCAAGCTCGGCCTTGCGAACTTCAGCGTCTTCTGCAACCACGTCCTCACGCCGGCGGCGATCGCGAGCATCCTCGAAGCGCCCGAGGTTCGCGAGATCGGTACGGTACGCGTCGATGGTTTCGTCGGGCCCGCTCACGTGTCCACCGTCATCGGTAGCCAGCCGTACGAGTATTTCGCCGAGGAGTATTGCAAGCCGGTGGTCATCGCGGGATTCGAACCGCTCGACGTGATGCAGGCGATCCTGATGCTCGTGCGTCAGCTCAACGAGGGTCGCGCCGAGGTCGAGAACGAGTTCACGCGCGCGGTCACCCGCGAGGGCAACGTGAAGGCGAAAGCGCTGATCGCGGAAGTGTTCGAGCTGCGCAGCTCGTTCGAATTCCGCGGATTGGGCGAAGTGCCGTACAGCGCGCTGCGCATCCGCGAGGCGTTTCGCGATTTCGACGCCGAAGCGCGCTACGGCATCCAGTACCGCTCGGTGGCGGACAACAAGGCCTGCGAGTGCGGAGCGATCCTGCGTGGTGCGAAACAACCGAGCGACTGCAAGGTCTTCGGCACCGCGTGCACGCCCGACAATCCGATCGGCTCGTGCATGGTGTCCTCCGAAGGCGCATGCGCGGCGCACTACACTTACGGCCGCTTCCGCGGCGTCCCGGTGGTCCCGGCGAGGGCAGCATGAGCAAGACACGCGGTGACTACATCCGGCCGCTCGATCTCAAGCGCGGGCGAATCGACCTCAGCCACGGCAGCGGCGGTCGCGCGATGGCGCAACTCATCGGTGAGCTGTTCATGGCCGCTTTCGACAATTCGTTCCTGCGCGCGGGCAACGATGGCGCCAGCGTCACGCTTCCGGCGGGACGCATGGTGATCGCAAGCGACAGCCACGTCGTTTCGCCGCTGTTCTTTCCCGGCGGCGACATCGGCTGCCTGTCGGTGCACGGCACGGTGAACGACGTCGCGATGTGCGGCGCGAAGCCGATGTACCTGGCAGCGAGCTTCGTGCTGGAGGAGGGGTTCCCGCTGGCGGATCTCAAGCGGATCGTCGACTCGATGGCTCATGCGTCGCGAGAGGCCGGCGTTCCGATCGTGACCGGCGACACCAAGGTCGTCGAAAGGGGTAAGGGTGACGGCGTATTCATCACGACCACCGGCGTAGGGATCGTGCCCGACGGCATCGAAGTCGGCGGTGACCGCGCGCGGCCCGGCGACGCCATCATCGTCAGCGGAACGCTCGGCGATCACGGCGTGGCCATCATGTCGCTGCGCGAGAACCTGAGCTTCGAAACCACCATCGAGTCCGACACCGCGGCCCTTCACGGGCTGGTGGCGACGATGCTCGACGCCGTTCCGCAGATCCATTGCCTGCGCGATCCGACACGCGGGGGCGTCGCGACGACGTTGAACGAACTGGCGACGCAATCGTGTTGCGGGATGGTGATCCGCGAGGCCGACATTCCGGTCAAGGCCCAGGTGCGCGCAGCCTGCGAGTTCCTCGGACTCGATCCGCTGTACGTGGCCAACGAAGGCAAGCTGATCGCGATCGTGCCCGGCGAGCACGCGCAGCGGCTGCTCGCCACGATGCGCGCGCACCCCCTCGGACGCGACGCAGCCATCATCGGCCAGGTGATCGAGGATCCGCACCATTTCGTCCAGATGCAGACTTCCTTCGGCGGACGCCGCAACGTCGACTGGCTGACCGGCGAGCAGCTCCCGCGCATCTGCTGATCATGCGGATCCTGCTGCTCACGCACGCCTTCAACAGCCTCACGCAGCGCATCTTCGTCGAGCTACGCGAGCTCGGCCACGAGGTGTCGATCGAGTTCGATGTCAACGACCAGGTGACCGAAGAAGCGGTGCGTCTGTACGCGCCGGATCTGGTGATCGCGCCTTTTCTCAAGCGCGCCATTCCGGAATCGGTGTGGCGCCAGCACCGTTGCATCGTGATCCATCCCGGGATTCCGGGCGATCGCGGGCCCTCGGCGCTGGACTGGGCGATCAGCAATGGCGAATCGAGCTGGGGTGTGACCGCGCTGCAGGCCAACGGCGAGATGGACGCCGGCGACATCTGGGCGTGGGAACCGTTCGCGATGCGGGAGGCGAGCAAGTCGAGCCTGTATCGCAACGAGGTAACCGAGGCGGCGTTGCGCACGGTCAAGCGCACGCTCGAGCATTGCGCCGATCCCGGCTTTCGGCCGCAACCGCTCGACTACGCCCGTCCTGAAGTGCGCGGTACGTTGCGCCCGTTGATGCGCCAGGACGATCGCGCGATCGACTGGCAGGCAGACGATGCCGCTGCGATCCTGCGCAAGATTCGGGCTGGCGATGGGGTGCCCGGTGTCGTCGATACGATCGGCGATGAGCGATTCCATCTCTACGATGCTCACGCCGAGTCGCTGCTGCGCGGGCAGACGCCCGGCGCGATCATTGCGCGCCGCGACGGCGCCATCTGCCGCGCGAGCGTCGACGGCGCCGTGTGGATCACGCATCTCAAGCGTTTCGGGGAATCGCGCGGCTTCAAGTTACCCGCGTCGATGGTGCTCGGCGATGCGCTCGCGGACATTCCGCAGGTTCCGATCGCGCCCTACGCGAAGGTCGACCACCCGACCTGGCGCGAGATCGAGTACGAGGAACGCGGACCGGTGGGCTTGCTCCACTTTCGCTTCTACAACGGCGCGATGAGCACCGGACAATGCATCCGTTTGCGACGGGCGCTGCGTTATGCCCGCTCGCGTCCCACGCGGGTGATCGCGCTCATGGGCGGCGAGGACTTCTGGTCCAACGGACTGCATCTCAACGTCATCGAGGCCTCCGCCCATCCGGCCGAGGAATCGTGGCGCAACATCAACGCGATGAACGATCTGGTGCGCGACATCGTGTCCACACCCAACCACCTGACCATCGCGGCGATGTGCGGCAACGCTGGCGCCGGAGGCGTGTTCCTCGCGCTTGCGGCGGACCAGGTCCTTGCGCGCGAAGGCATCATCCTCAACCCGCACTACAAGGGGATGGGCAACCTCTACGGCTCGGAATACTGGACCTATCTGTTGCCGCGCCGCGTATCGGCGGAGCAGGCGAGACGCATCGTCGAGGGGCGTCTTCCGATGGGAACGAGCGAAGCCGCGCGCCTGGGCCTCATCGACGCTTGCATCGAAGGAGTCACGGCCGATTTCCGTGCCGAGGTCGATGCGCGGGCACAGGCGCTCGCACAAGGCCCAGCATTCGACTCGTTATTGGAAGCGAAGCGCCGTCGCCGCGACGCGGACGAGGCGCGCAAGCCGCTCGCCGCCTACCGCCATGAGGAGCTCGAGCGCATGCGCCTCAACTTCTTCGGCTTCGATGCGAGCTATCACGTGGCGCGCTACAACTTCGTGCGCAAGATCGCGCGCTCGCGCACGCCGCTGCACCTCGCGGTCCACCGCAAGCTGCGGCCGTCCGCGAACCGACCGAAAGAGGATGCCTCGGTGCGCGCGACGACCAGCGACGTCACCAATAGCGCGGCCCCGGCCTGACCTTCGCGCTCCGCCAGGCGGGGTCAGTCCGCGAGCGCGATCTCCACGCGCTTGTTGCGCCGGCCCTCGCTGCGGATGCGCAGCACGCGAATCGCTCCGATCTCCGCGATATTGCCGACGTGAGTGCCGCCACAGGGCTGGAGATCGATGCCCGGTATGCGCACCAGTCGCACGCGGCCGCTGCCCCGCGGGGGCTGCACGCTCATCGTCTTGACCAGCTCGGGACGTGCATCGAGGTCGGCGTCGCTGATCCACTCGATCTGCGTCGCGATGGCACGCGCGACGATCGCGTTGGTTTCCTCCTCGATGCGTCGCGCATCGAGCAGGCTCATGTCGATGTCGAAGTCGAGGCGCGCCTTGTCGGGTGCGATGTTGCCACCGGTCACCGGCGCCACCACCACGCACGACATGACGTGCAAAGCGGTGTGCAGTCGCATCAGCGCGTAGCGCCGCTCCCAATCGAGCTGCAATGCGACAGCGTCGCCGACGTTGGGCTGCGGCGCGCCTGCCGCCAGCACGTGCAGGACGCTGTCGGGCGCGTCGCCTTTGCGCGTATCGGCGATGGCCAAGGATGCACCCTCGGCAAGCGTCATCACGCCGGTATCACCCATTTGCCCGCCACCTTGCGGATAGAAGATCGTTCGGTCGAGCTCGATCCCGCGTTCGTGAACGGCGATCACGCGGGCGTTCGCCGCCTTCAAGTAGGGATCGTCGCGAAACAGGAGCTCGGTGGTCATGACAGGCGCGGACACTCGACACACACACCGCGAAGTTTACCGGGTCGGGTTGCCACCGCCGGTGCATCGAGCTTGGGACGCTCGTACCGACCGCGCCACGGTGTGTAGACCCTAGCCGGGTCCGGGCCGATGGCCGGCGCGCTTCGCGGCCGCGTGAGCGACAGCGAAGGCGCGATGCTCGTCACCGCCGTATTCCTCGTAGGCGTTGTTGAAGGCCTTGAGGAAAGCTTCCTTCTGATGCTCGTTGTACTGGTCGGTCTGCGCCGCCGGCAGATCCTCGATGGTGCGATAGGGCATGGGAACTCCTTGATCACAGGTCGCGCTCGCGCGCCGCTGTCGATTATGCGTCGGGCCGCGTTATCTTGCCATCAGCGCACGTCGCATCGAAGCGTGAGCGATATCCTGACATGCCGAGTCCAAGCGATCCGCGACAGGGGGGCCGACGCCGGATGCGATCGCAAGAACCCGTCGAGACGACCGCGCGAGATCCGCGGCAAGGCCGCGCATGGTTTGACGTTACTTCGCCGCCGGCGCGCGCCGAAACTGCTTCATCGCTTCGCACGGATCGCCGCGATCCACCTTGCCGGTGAGCACCATGATGTCGAAGCCCGGCTCGTCCCTGGCGACATTGCGTGGAAAGTCCGCCGCTCGCCGATCTTCATCGCTCACTTCGATGAAACCGACGCTGAGGATCGAGGCCGCGTCGATGCCGGTCAGGTAAACCGGAACGCCGAGATCACGCCGCACGTGACCGTTGCCGGCGAGCAGGATCGCGCCGTCTGCGTTGGCCGAGTCGATCAGCGCCTGCGCCATCGCGGCGTCGCGCGTGCGCTGTGCGAGGACCAGCCGTGGCACCACCGAGTCGGGAAGCTGGTTGCAGTGGCTCTCGACGATCTCCTTGCGCAATGCGTCGGCCTGCGCCTGCGACCAGACCGCCGAGTCGAGACGCGACGCCCACCGCGGATCGGCAGGAGGCTCGCCACGCCGCAGGACGCGCTCCAGCGCAGCCGATGAGGCATTGCCCGCGTGCACCGGAAGATGCAGCGCCAGCACGGCGTCGATCAGCGCCTTGTGCATCGGCCACAGCCAGGCACGCCGGTCGAGTTTGCCGGCATCGGCAAGTTGTTCCGCGTCCGCGTTGCCCGCCTGGGCCGCGGCGATCGAGGCGTCGTTGCCGAGGTCGAACTGCTCGAACACCACCGCCGGCCGCTGGCCGGCGCGCACGATCGATTCGATCAGGTCCGCGCGCAAGCGATGATGCTCGGGATCGTCGTGTTTCTCGCCGAGCAGA
>DATKLH010000604.1:0-4525 GCA_035542515.1 Casimicrobiaceae bacterium | reverse complement strand
CATCGCCCATCGCCCATCGCCCATCGCCCATCGCCTATCGCCCCATCGCCTATCGCCCCATCGCCCCATCGCCTATCGCCCCATCGCCCATCGACCATCAACCATCGCCCATCGCCTTACTTGCCCTTCGCCGCCTCGTCGATATCCATGTACACCCACGGATGCTCCCAATAGGCGTGCTTCTTGTAGCCGCGCACCCACGGCTGGACCAGCGTGTTCTCGATCGGATACACCGCAAGGCCCCAGGGCGCGTAGGCTGCGACGATCTCCGACATGCGCCGGTACAGCTGGTTGCGCTCGGGGCCGTCCGGCAGCGTGCGCGACTTGCGGTACGCCGCGTCGTACTCCGGCAGCGAAAAGCGTGCGTAGTTGGTCTGCCCGATGTTGGGACCGAACAGCAGCTGCACGAACGCATCGCCCTCCGCGTACGCGTTGATCCATCCCAGGCGCCACATCTGCATCTGCCCCACCTTGCCCATCTTGATGAGCTCGGGGAACTTCTGCTTGGTGAACTCCATGCGCACGCCGATCGCCTTCATGCTTCGCTGCCACACCTCGTCGATCTCGCGATCGCGCGAGCTCGGCGTGGAGGCCATGTTCAGCGTCAACGGACGACCGTCCGGCCGATCGCGCCATCCATCGCCGTCGCGATCGACGTAGCCGAAGCGGTCGAGCAGCGCGCGCGCGGCGTCGGGATCGTAGCGCGGCGACACGTCTAGCGCGTCGTCGTGACCGGTCATGTTGGGCGGAATGAGCTGGGTCGCGCGCAGAGCCTGTCCCTGGTAGACGACCTTGATCAGGCTCGGCGTGTCGAACGCCATGATCAGCGCACGCCGCAACGCGATGCGGTCCTTGGCGTATCCCCCGACCACGGGATCCTCGACATTGAAATACGCGTACGTCAACGATGGCTGCGTGATTCGCGCGAGCACCACCCCCTGCCGTGCGTAAGGCTCCTTCAGATGATTGTTCGCATCGAGCACCTTGTCCGAGAACTCGGAGGGCAGGTTCACGTAGTCCAGCGCGCGGCTCTCGAAGGCGAGCATGCGCGGGTTCGCCTCCTCCATGATCGAGATCTCGATACGCCCGATGCTCGGCACCGACTTGCCGCGCATCGCCGCCATCAACCCTCGATCGGCCTGATCGGCACTTTCCGGGAACTTCTCGTCGCGGTAGTTGGGATTGGCGACCAGCACGATCTGTTGCCCGCGCCGCCACGACGCGAGCTGGTAAGGCCCGGTGCCCACCGGATTGGCCATCACCCAGCCGCTGGCATCGCCATACTTCTCGACCACCTCGCGCGCAACCGCTGCCATCGGGCTCGAGCACATGTAGCCCTGCATGATGTAGTCGGGATCCTTGAGCGTGAGCTTCAGCGTGTAGCGATCCAGCGCGCGCAGGCCCTCGATGGGCGCGTCGTAGTCGAAGCGACCCGTGCGCTTCGCCGTCTCGATCACCGCATCGGCCCCGACCACCTTGCCCTGCAGGTACCACGAGAACGGCGAGCGCACGCGCGGATCGAGCAGTCGCTTCCACGCATAGACGTAGTCGGCCGCGGTGAGCTCGCGCTTGTGCCCGTTGAATGCAGGATCGTCCGCGAAATAGATGCCCGGCCGGATGTGGATGGTCCAGCCGCGACCGCCATCGCTGATCTCGGGCATCGCGGTGGCCGTGCGCGGCACGCGCCGATACGGACGCGCGAGGTAATCGAACCCGTACGGCGGCTCGAAGATCGCGCGCTGCACGCTGTCCGAGTACAAATCGCTCGACGCCTGCGGATCGAAGCCGGTCTCGGCGACGGGAAACGCCACGTGCAGCGTCTTCTGCGGATCGGCCCGGGCGTGCGCCGGCCCGGTCGACATGCACGCGAGCGCCAGCGCGATCGCGCAGGCGTAGGGTCGCACGCTCACCGCTGCACCGGCCGCCTCGGCACCTTCGGATCGATGTCGAAATACATCCACGAATGGGTGTTCAGCCCGTTGTACTTGTAGCCGATCACCCACGGATAGACAGCGATGTTCTCGACGCGGTAGGCCTCGAGCATCCACGGCTGGTACGCCGCGACGATGCGCGTCATCTCGTTGAACAGCTTGGTGCGCTCCGGCGAATCGGGCAGGCTGCGCGAGCGGTCGTAGAGCTTGTCGAAGTCCGGCTGCCTGAAGCGCGACAGGTTCGAAAGGCCGGAGTGGCCCCCATAGAGCAGGCCGAGGAAACCGTAACCTTCGGTGGTCGTGTTGGTGTTGCCCAACGACCACATCTGGACCTGGCCCGCGCGCGCCATCTTGAGCAGGTCGGGCCACTTCTGCGTGGAGAACTCGATCCTGATCCCCACCGCGTTCAAGCTTCTCTGCCACAGCTCGTTGTATTGGCGCTCGATCGTCGAAGGCGAGGCGCCCATCTTGAGCAGCAGAGGCTTGCCGTCGGGCAGATCGCGCCAGCCGTCGCCGTCGCGATCGACGTAGCCGAACTTGTCGAGGAGCTGCTTCGCACCCTGGGGATCGTAGCGGGTGTTACCCGCGAACTTCGGGTCGTAACCGGTGACACCCGGCGGAATCACCTGCGTGGCCGGCATTCCCTGTCCCAGCCGGAGCACGCGAATCTCCTCATCGATGTTGTACGACATGCCGATCGCGCGGCGCAGCGCCACCTTGTCCTTGGTGTAGCCGCCGACGACCGGATCGTCCATGTTGAAGTACGTGTAGGTGATCGAAGGCTGCACACCACGCCCCAGTGTCACGCCCGCCTCGGCAAAGCGCGGCAGCAGGTGGTTGTCCTTGTCGAGCACCTTGGTCACCAGGTCGCCCGGGATGGTCAGGTAATCGAGATCGCCCTTTTCGAACGCGAGCAAACGGGGCTGCGACTCCTCGATCACGCTGATCTCGATGCGACCGATGAGTGGCAGCTTCTTGCCGCGCAGCTTCGCGACGATCGCGCGATCGGCGGGATCGGGGCTATCGGGAAAACGCTCATCGCGAAACGACGGGTTGGCTTCGAGCACGATCTTCTGGCCCCGCCGCCACTCCTTGAGCCGATAGGGCCCGGTGCCGACCGGATTGCTCATCGTCCAGCCGTTGCTCTCGCCGTACTTCTCGACGACCTCGCGCGCGAGGGCAGCGGCCGGCGAGGTGGTCAGGTCCGACAGCAGATCGTACGACGGATGCGTCAGCTTGATGCGCAAGGTGTAGCGATCGATCGCCTGCAAACCTTCGAGCGGCGTGTCGTAGTCGAACTTGCCCGTCTCGCTCGCCTTCGCCACCGCGGTGTCGGCGCCGACGAACAGGCCGTCGAAGGTCTGCAGCACCGGCGAACGCATCCGCGGATCGATGACGCGCTTCCACGAATACACGTAGTCGGCCGCGGTCAGCTCGCGCTTGTGCCCGTTGAAGACGGGATCATCGGCGAAATAGATGCCCGGCTTGATGCGGATGATCCATGTGAGCCCATCCTTGGATATCTCGGGAAGTGCCGCTGCGGTGTTGGGGATGAGCTTGTACGGCCGCGCCAGGTGATCGTACTTGTAGGGCGGATCGAAGATCGCGCGATTGATGTAGTTCGAATAGACATCCGATCCGCCCTGCGGATCGAACCCGGTCTCTGCGACCGGGAACACCACGCGCAGGACCTTGTTGGGGTCGGCCTGCGCGAGCGCCGTGCCGCCAAACGCTGCGCAGAGCGCGAGCAGCAGCGCAGCGCTGATCGTTCTCATAGCAGCTTCTCGACGTCCGGAGCGAGCGACTCGGGCGCGTCGTTGGGCGCGTAGCGCGCGATCACCTTGCCGTCGCGGTCGACCAGGAACTTGGTGAAGTTCCATTTGATCGCTTCGGTGCCGAGCAGGCCCGGCTTCTCGGCCTTGAGGTACTTGTACAGCGGCGCCGCGGCGTCGCCGTTGACGTCGATCTTGGCGAACATCGGGAAGGTCACGCCGTAGTTGATCTCGCAAAACGACGCGATCTCCGACTCGTTCCCCGGCTCCTGCGCGCCGAACTGGTTGCACGGGAAGCCGAGGATCTCCAGGCCCTTGCCATGGAGCTTCTCGTAGAGCTGCTCGAGGCCCTTGTATTGCGGCGTGAACCCGCACTTGCTTGCCGTGTTGACGATCAAAAGCACCTTGCCCTTGTAGCGGTCGAGCCGCACGGGCTTGCCCTTGATATCCTGTACCGTGAAGTCGTAGAGGTTCGTCGCCATGCGCTTGTGGAGAGGTCCTGAAGTGGCGAAGCGGCCATTATCCACCGGCGCCGCTGACGGCGCACCGGCGACCGTCGATCCAACTGTCCGAAAGGTTCCGCATGACCGCACCCGCCCGCGTGCTCCATCCCCACATCCGCGACCTCGGTGGCTTTTCGGTGCGCAGGCTGCTGCCCGCCGCGGAGCAGCGAACCGTAGGTCCGTTCGTATTCTTCGATCACATGGGACCGGTGAGCTTCGCCGCGGGCCAGGGCATCGACGTTCGGCCCCACCCGCACATCGGCCTTGCCACCGTCACGTTCCTGTTCGAAGGCGCGATCCTGCACCGCGACAGCCTCGG
>DATKLH010000603.1:0-6537 GCA_035542515.1 Casimicrobiaceae bacterium | reverse complement strand
CGCCGAGATCGTGCTCGGCCTCGACGTACTTGCCATCGAAGAAGTACTTGAGCCCGTTGGCCAGCTCGGCATGGTCGGGATCGTCGATGCCGACGTTGCCCATGCGGCCCAGCGCGTACCCGAGTGCGAAGACCACGATCGCCCCGAACGACGCGATGACCCATGGTCGCCCGAGCAGCACGCGCACCGCAGGCACGCGCTGCTGCATTTCCGCGCGCAACCGATCGAGCAAGCCCTGCCGGTGCTCCTCGCGCTCCTTGCGCCGCTGGATGATCGTGTCGGAAGGCGGACGCGGTGTGTGCTGCCCGACGCGCTCCTCGAGCGCGCGGATGAGCTTGCGGAATTCCGGATGACCGACCGAGCCGTCCCAGCCGACCAGGTTGGAGGTCTGGATGCCGCGGAAGCCGAGGGGGATCTCGATGCTGTCGATCTGCACCGGCACCAGCTTGCCGGCATTGCGCGCCACCGAGGCCTCGTCGCGCACGAAATGCGACGACAGCGCCGAGCGCGACCACAGAACGATGACGCACTTGGCCTGATTCAGTGCCTGCTCGATCGACTGCTCCCACGAGGTCCCGGTCAGGATGCCTTCTCGGTCGCGCCAGATGTCCCAGCCCTGCTCGACCAGCACGTCGCGCAGATGGATCGCCGTCGCCTCGTCCTCGCGCGCGTAGCTGATGAAGATGTCCGCCATGCCTTGCCAGCCTCGCCTTTCCGTGCTGCGATCGCCAGCGTCGCTCGCCGCCGGCTCGGATCAACGCGGCGGAACGACGTGCCTGGTGATGCTGTGACGCGGCGCCGGCCCGCCGCGGGTTGTCATTGCCGCGTCGGCGCCTGTCGGGCGATCCACCGCGTGAGCGGGCGCCACTGGTCCCAGTCCTGCTCGGCGCGCGAGCGGGGAAGGTCGAACACCGAGAGCCCGTCGCGCGCGCAGTAGACGTAGACCTGCGTGTCGCGCAAATGCGTGATGACGGGAAAGCCGCTCTCCGCGAGCCACTCGTCGAGCTCGGCTGCTGCGCGTGTGCGCGCGTCCACGCGCATCGCGATCAGCCCGACGGCGAGGTCGCCTTCCTTCACCGCCTTGTAGTCGCCGATCGCCTGGAGGAAGCGCTGCGTGGCAGCCATGTCGAAGAGCGACGCCGACAATGGCACGAGCATGACGTCGGCGCGGCGGACCGCGTCGCGCAAGTCCTCGCCGTGCAGCCCTGCCGGACTGTCGACGACCAGCCACTGCAGCTCGCCGCCGAGGTCCTTCTTGCGCACTTCGCCTTCGAAGCCGCTGACCGCGGGGAACAGCGCCGGGCGGCGCGACAGCCACTGCGTCGCCGAATGCTGGGGATCGACGTCGACGATGCCGACCTTCTGCCGCTTCCCGGCGAGCCAGCCGGCGACGTTGGTGGCAAGCGTCGTCTTGCCGCTCCCGCCCTTGGGGTTCGCTACGAGGATGGTCTGCACGGGGCCTCGTGTGGGGTATCGCCCGCATCCGGGCGAAGGCGAGTTTACGACGAGCGCGCGCCGATGGGGGAGCGGGCCGGCGACTGGTCGAGTCGAAATCCACGCGTTGCTGCCGCTCCGGTTCGCGCGTACCGGCACCCTGCCGGTGGCAAGAACGTCGTCGAGCTAGAATCAGACCATGAACGAAGCAACTTCGGGCAACGGCCTCGCGCGCCGAGCCGATCCGCGCAAGGCCGAGTTCGAGACCAACAAGCTCCGCAAGCGGCTGCGCCGCCTGGTCGGACAGGCGATCGGGGACTTCGCGCTCATCGAGCCGGGGGACCGCGTCATGGTGTGCCTGTCGGGCGGGAAGGACAGCTACGGCTTGCTCGACATCCTGTTGTCGCTGAAGGCGCGCGCGCCACTGTACTTCGACGTCGTGGCGGTCAACCTGGACCAGAAGCAGCCGGGATTTCCGGCCGATGTGCTACCCCGCTATCTCACCGAGCGCGGCGTGCCGTTCCGCATCGCCGAGCAGGACACCTATTCGGTGGTCAAGCGCCTGATCCCCGAAGGCGCGACCATGTGTTCGCTGTGCTCGCGCCTGCGCCGCGGTGCGTTATATCGCGTCGCCGGGGAACTCGGCGCGACCAAGATTGCGCTCGGGCATCACCGCGACGACGTGCTTGCAACATTTTTCCTCAACCTGTTCTTCGGCGGCAAGCTGAAGACCATGCCGCCCAAGCTCGTGTCCGACGACGGCCGGCACGTGATCATCCGGCCGCTCGTGTACGTTCGCGAGCGCGATCTCGCGCGCTACGCCGAGGCTGTGCAGTTTCCGCTCATACCCTGCACGCTATGCGGCTCGCAGGAGAACCTGCAGCGCAAGCAGGTGAGCGCGATGCTGCGCGAATGGGAGAAGCGCTTTCCGGGCCGGCTCGAATCGGTGTTCAACGCGCTCGCCAATGTCGTCCCGACGCACCTGATGGACCGCCGCCTGCAGAACTTCGCCGCGGTCCATAGCACCGGCGTCGCGGATCCGGACGGCGACATCGCCTTCGATGTGGATGTCGATCTCGAGGCGGCGACCGAAGCCATGGCGCTCGCGGCAAACGCGACGGTGCTCGCCCCGGTCGCTCGCTGAGCTTGTAAGCGTCGGCCATGTCCGATCGGCGCCATTTCCTGCGCTTCGCAAGCCGCTATGCGCTCGCGCTGCTCGGTGCGCTCGCCTTTCCGATTCATGCCCAGGACGCTCAGAATGCGTTGGCTGGCAAGGCACTGCTCGATGCGTTGCTGCGCGGCGGCTACGTCATCTATTTCCGGCACGCCGACACCGACTTCAGCGCCAACGACGACAACATGACCTCGTTCGAGGATTGCGCCAAGCAACGCAACCTGACCGACGTGGGTCGCATGCATGCACGCGAGATCGGCAAGGCGATCGCCGAGCTGAAGATTCCGGTGGGTGATGTCATCGCGAGCCCGTACTGTCGCACGCGCGAGACCGCTCGATTGATCTTCGGACGCGAGCGGGTTTCCAACGATGTACGCGGTGGACCGGCCGGCGATCGAGCGCGTTATGCGGCGCTCGAGAAGCTGCTGGCGCAGCCGGTGAGCGCAGGCGTCAATCGAGTGATCGTCAGCCACGGCAATCCCTTCGCGGCCGTGGCGGGTACGCCTTATCTGCGCGAAGGCGAAGCGGCGATCGTCGAACCGCTCGACGCGAAGGGGTTTCGCGTTGTCGCACGCGTTACGTGGGACGCGTGGGGCAGTTTGGCCAGGTAAGCCGCGAGCGGGTGGCGCCGTCACGCCGTTAAAGCAACGTCGCTGGGTCCCGTGACTTCGCTGCGCTTGCACGGAACGACGAAGATCGCGCAAGACGGTCGACACCGTGCGCCGGGACGTGCGCTGTGCGAATCCGTCTCGTAGGTTCGGTTATTTCACCGTATCCTTGTCCTGACCGAAGAGGATCTTGCGCGACTGCTCGTCGTGCCCCACCGGCTTGGGATTGATCTTCTGCACCAGCTCGTAGGCGCGCTTCACGGCCGGCCGCTCGCGAATCGCCTCGCGCCAGCGCTTGAGGTTTGGAAACTCCTCGATGTTCTGGGACTGTCGCTCGGGATTGATCCAGGGATACGAAGCGATGTCGGCGATCGAGTAGTCGCCGACGATGTATTCGCGATCCGCGAGGTGTCGGTCCAGCACGCGGTAGAGGCGGCCCGACTCGCGCACATAGCGGTCGATCGCGTAGGGAATCTTCTCCGGCGCATACAGCGCGAAGTGGTGGTTCTGCCCGTTCATGGGACCGAGATTGCCCATCTGCCAGAACAGCCACTGGATGCAATCCAGCCGACCTCGATAGTCGGTCGGGATCAATCGACCGATCTTGTCGGCAAGGTAGAGCAGGATCGCACCCGATTCGAACATCGCCAGCGGCGCTCCGCCATCGCTCGGCGCGTGATCCACGATCGCCGGGATGCGATTGTTCGGCGAGATCGCCAGGAATTCGGGCGTGAACTGCTCGCCCCGATTGATGTTGATCGGCTTGATCCGGTACGGGAGTCCGGTCTCCTCGAGGAAGATGGTGATCTTGTGGCCGTTGGGTGTGGTCCAGTAGTAGAGATCGATCAATTGAGCACCTTGTGACGAGTGTCGCGCGGCTGGTCGTTGCGGTTGCTACGCGGAAAGCGCCGGGCCGCTCGCGCGCCTTCCACGCCGATCGGAGAGCCTGCACAAAACATCGCGCGGGCCGACGCGATGCTCGGCTTGGCCGCCGCGCGCGCAATCTCGCGGAACGAAGCCCGGCTCAAAACGTCCCCGGATACGCTCCGCCATCGAGCAAGACGTTCTGGCCGACAATGTAACCGGCGTGCACGCTGCACAGGAAAGCACACATCGCACCGAACTCCTCTGCCGTGCCGAACCGACCCGCGGGAATGCCTGCGCGGCCCGCTGCCGCGAGCTCATCGAGGCTCTTGCCCGTCGCTTGCGCGCGAGCGCGCATCATCCCGCGCAAGCGATCGGTGTCGAACGGGCCCGGCAGGAGGTTGTTGATGGTCACGCCGCGTCCGGCCACCCTGCGCGCGAGTCCCGCGATGAAACCGGTCAGCCCCGAGCGAGCGCCGTTGGACAACCCGAGGGCAGCGATCGGGGCCTTCACCGCGCTGGAGGTGATGTTGACGACGCGTCCGAACCCGCGCTCCATCATCCCGTCCACCGTTGCCTTGATGAGCTCGATCGGCGTGAGCATGTTCGCGTCGAGTGCACGCATCCAGTCGTCGCGTCCCCACTCGCGGAAATCCCCGGGTGGAGGGCCGCCGGCGTTGTTCACCAGGATGTCGGGCTGCGGACACGCGGCGAGCACTGCGGCACGCCCCTGCGGCGTGGTGATGTCGCACGCAACCCATTGCACGGGAGCGTTGGTCTGCGCGCCGATTGCCTCGGCGGCCTCGCGCACTTCGCTCTGGGTTCGTGCACAGATGGTGACGTGCACGCCCTCGCGCGCCAGGGCAAGGGCGCAACCGCGCCCGAGTCCCTTGCTCGCAGCGCAGACCAGCGCAGTGCGGCCGCCAATGCCAAGGTCCATGGGTGAAGTCTCGCGGGATTCGCTTCGCGGTGCGCAACGGTGGCGATCCGCGCGACGCGGAACGCTGCGCTCGCGGTCGATCTCCAACCGGGAATGATGTAAGGCACGACCCCCAAACGGACACTATAGCGCAGGCGCAGGGGGCCGCTCCCGGAAGGGTCACGTTGGCACCTCGGGACAGTCGTTCGCGCGCACAACACGACGTCCACACGCTCCAGGAAAGGCACTCCATGGTCGAGAAAGTTCGCAAATCGGAAGCCGAATGGAAGGAACAGCTCACCCCCGAGCAGTACCGCGTGACCCGCAAGAAGGGCACCGAGCGCGCCTTCACCGGCGCGCTCTGGGATCATCACGAAGCCGGCACGTACCGATGCGTGTGCTGCGGCACGCCATTGTTCGACTCGGAAACCAAGTTCGATTCGGGCACGGGCTGGCCATCGTTCTATGCGCCGGTCGCCGCCGACAACGTCCGCGAGGAAAGCGACACCTCGTTGTTCATGCGACGCACCGAGGTGCTGTGCGCTGCCTGCGACGCCCATCTGGGCCACGTGTTCGAGGATGGCCCCGAGCCCACGGGTTTGCGCTACTGCATGAATTCCGCCGCGCTGACCTTCGATCCGCGAAAGCCCGCGTGACGCCGCCAATCCTTATAAAACACCTTAGTCTTTGTGTTTAATACACTGTTATCAACCGTTATATTGATCGACAGGTTCGGCGCGCACCGGACATTTCTGGCGTTCCATCGATACCCGCCATCGCCACGTCGTCCGCCCTCCCCGATGGATGGTCCTTTACGATCGCTATCGTTGTGATATCATCGTGATAACGGGTGCCTTGCGTGCGCCCGATGCAAGGAGGACCTCATGGTCGGTTCGTCGAAGTCATCCGCCCCGCACGTCGAACAAACCGTCACGACGGCAAGCGGATTCGTGGCGCTGGCGATCGGTCTGGTGTTGCTGGTCGCAGGCGGCTACACGTTATGGCAAGCGGTGTTGTCGGGCCCGCGGCTGGGGAGCGTGCTGCTCGGCGTCGGCATGTTGATCTTCGGCGTGCTCGCCCTGGCCGCGATGTACACGTTGCAGCCGAATGAGGCGGCGATCCTGCAGTTGTTCGGCGCTTATCGCGGGACGACGCGTGTCGCCGGCCTCCGCGCGACCAACCCGTTCTATTCGCGCCGGCGCATCTCGCTGCGCGCACGCAACCTGAACGGCGACCGGCTGAAGGTCAACGACAAGCGCGGCAATCCCATCGAGATCGCGGCCGTCGTCGTGTGGCATGTCGAGGACACGGCGAAGGCGGCCTTCGACGTCGACGACTACGAGAACTTCGTCAAGGTACAAAGCGAAGCGGCCGTGCGCCATCTCGCGTCGTCGTTCGCGTACGACGCAGGCGAGGCCGGGAGTCCATCCGAGCCGACACTGCTAGAAAGCGCCGACGTCGTCGCGCGTTCGCTCGTGCGCGAGCTCCAGGCGCGGCTCGACCAGGCCGGCGTGGTGGTCGACGAGTCGCGCCTCAGT
>DATKLH010000602.1:0-2152 GCA_035542515.1 Casimicrobiaceae bacterium | reverse complement strand
GGCGATGACGTCGGAAAGGTGGATGTCGCGGAACAGCGCGGTCTTCTCGAGCTCCTCCGAATCGACGAAGCCGTGCGTGAGTGCGGGTCCCTCGAAGATTTCGTCGACGGGCTTGCCTTTCGCGACCAGGGCGTCGATGGTGTGGAACGGGACCGAGGGCGTGAAGTAGCGGTACAGCGCGAACAGGATGTCCGCAAGCACGACGTCCGGGTCCGCGTACTCCTCGAGCTCGATCGAGGCACCGATGCCCACGTCGAGGTAGTCGATCGCATCGACGCCGACGAAGTCCTCGCACAGGTTGCGATGCCGGGACAGGCGCACGAGGACGCGCTGCCGCACCTGCTCGCGCTTCTGGTCCTCCAGGACGTCCTCTTCATATTCGACCAGGACGTTGTACAAGCCCTCGAACTCGACGATCTTCTGGGGCGTGAACGGCGCGCTCGCGATTTCCTGTTGCGTCCGGGTATGGAGGTCGTCGAGCGCCGTCAGACGCTTGCGCAGTGCGTCGATCCGTCGGGCGTTGGCGTGCGACGGGTCGTCGGGACGCGCGCTCAGCGCGTCGATGCGCGCGTTGATCTCGCGCACGAGCTTGTCGTAATCGGCATCGAGCTCCTCGAGCGCCACCGACTTCGCGTCCTGACGCTCGACACCGGTCAGTTGCAACCGGCCGCGGCAGATGCGGTCGGCATCCTCGCACCCGCAATCGCCCTCGCGAATCCGCCAGGCATCGTAGTCGATCCAGACGGGCACTTCGTAGTCCTTGCTCGGCTCGATCCATGCATTGCGCACGCCTTCCACGTCGATCACGAGCTTGCGGTAGTCGTCGATGGTGAGCGCGCTGTTGTGCAGGATCTGGCGCGCGGTGTAGAACACCTGCCGCCAGGTATCGGCGTCTGGCGTTTCGGGCGCGAGCAGGTCCTTGATGTCGAATCCGGTCCGATATGCGAGGTCGGTCACGGCGTAGGCCAGCGCCTCCAGGATCGTGATTCCCGGATCGGAGTTGTTGTAGTTGGTCCAGTTGGCGCTGCCGAGCTTCTCGATCGCCTCGAATCCGTGCTTGCGCAGGGCCATGTAATCCTCGGCCGAAAGCAGCGGATTCGACTTGATCAGCGTGACGGGGTCGGGCATGGCTGGTTCTTTCCGAAGCGTTGGCGGTAAGCGCGAAGCGTTCCGTCAGGTGCGCTTGCGAGCGCGCCTTTGGCGCGGAGCGGAATCGTTCTGGGTCCGTGGCGCTTTCCTGGCGCGCGGCGCGGTCGGGTGTGCCGGCGTATCGACGGCTCCGGTGCGGGAAGTCCGTCGCGCGGCCGGTGGAGCGGGCGGGACGGGAGCCGGCGGCGCCCCACCCTGCTTGGCAGCAAGCCGCTTTTCGCACGGCGACGGCTCCGACTCCGCTTCGTAAGGAATGATGAAGTGACGCGGCGCCGAGACGAGGATCGAGCGCGGCGTCGAAGGCGTCGCGATCGCGTCGCATACGAAGTGGCCGGTGCTGCCCGCGAACACGCCCTCGACGTCGCAGCAGTCCTTCATTTTCGCCATCGCGTCCGCGATCGGTGTCGCGGTGGCCGAAGCCAGATCCGCCGGGCAGCACCTGTCACGACACACGAACATGAGGAAGTCGGTGATGAAGTCCACGTAGTCGCGCTGCTCGATGAACTGGATGATCGAAGACGCGTAGACCCGCTGCCCGAACGACACTTCCGCCTGCTCGTCGAAGGCCCAGGGCGTGAGGAAGTGAACGATCTCGTCGTTGAGCTTCTTCAGGTAGTAGCCCTTGCTCCTGCCCGCGGTGAACTGCACCTGGAAGAAGACCAGGATCTGCTCGTACACGGGGTTCCGCGCGCGAACCCGCACGAAAGGCGAGGTCCGCTGGGAGAGGTAGTCCTGGATCGCGAGCAGCGTGCGCCGGTTGGTCTTCGGCTGGAGCGGATTCACCGCGTTGCGATGCTTCAGGTTCGCGATCGGAACGACCAGCACGTGTCCAGGCGCGATTTGCGGGCCGCAACACGCCTTGGGATCGCGCGGCGAGCTGCGACACAGGCAATCGACGTCGGTGTGCTGGATGCACTTGACCTTGTAGATGGCAGGGAAGCGATCGAGCACCAGGTGCTCGTAGTCCCACGCGGTGATCGCGCGCGCCTTGTGACGCAGCCGC
>DATKLH010000601.1:0-5847 GCA_035542515.1 Casimicrobiaceae bacterium | reverse complement strand
TCGGCTGCATTCACTATACGCCAAGCCGTGCCTGGCGATTCGCGCGCCGCCGAACGGGGCAGGAGACAGGGTGCGATGCGCTTCGGCCCACGGTGCGCGCTCCGGTGAGTTCCTTGCAAACCCGGCACGACTTGCACTGCGCATTGCCCGCACGCGTCAACGACGACTTGAGCGTCCCGGTGCTGCATGGCACCTGCACCACCTGCCATGACACCCCGTTCGCGGGCGATCATTCGATCCCTGCGCCGCTCAATATCGGCATCGCCGATGCGGCGCGTCGCACCGCCGACATGCCGCTTTACACGCTGCGCAACAAGCAAACCGGAATGCTGATCAGCACGACCGATCCCGGGCGCGCGCTCATTACAGGCAAGTGGCATGGACGATGCCGTCGTGCTCGCGGGCAAGAGCAAAATCGGCGATGCGCTGCGCTCCTTCGTACAGGCAGGTGTGTCCGATCGGCGCGCCCTCGACACGCAACAGGAGGTTCGCCATGTCGCTTCGTCTCATTCCCGCCGCGCCGCGCAAGGCCAGCAGCGCCCGGCGCCTGCTCGGGGGGACTTACGCTGATTGCCGCCGGCTATGTCGCTGCAATGTTCGCGCCGATGTCCATAGGAATACCAAGCGGCGTGGGCCTCGGTCTTGCCGCCACGCCGGCGTCAGCGAGCGCAAGCGACAGGATGCCGAAGTCGGCGCAGTGCAAGGCAAACACGTCGGTGGGATCGCGCTACGACTTCGACTATTTCCCGGACCACTACCAGAACCAGGCCACCGAAGTTGCGGAGCCCATCGCGACGTTCTAGCGCCGACCAAGCATCACGTCTGCGGAAGTGCAGTCGCAGACCAGGCGCGGGCGCCGCGAGCCGCTAGCGTGCAGCCATCGCCGGCGCGGCGATCTCCGCGAGCGCGCGTTCGAGGTTGCGCACCGTGCGATCGACGTTAGCGAGCTTGTCGAGTCCGAACAGGCCCACGCGGAAGCTGCGGAAGTCCGCCGGCTCGTCGCATTGCAGCGGAACACCGGCTGCGGTTTGCAGGCCTTGCGCGATGAATTTCGCGCCGCTCTGCACGTCCTTGTCGTCGGTGTAGCTGACCACCACGCCGGGCGCCTCGAAGCCCGGCGCCGCGACGCTCGGCAGGCCATAGCGCGCAAACAGGGCGCGGACTTTCGAGCCCAGCTCCTGCTGGGCCGCGCGCGCCTTGTCGAACCCGAAGCGCTCGGTTTCCTTCATCGTGTCGCGCAGCCTGGTCAGCGCGTCGGTCGGCAGCGTCGCGTGGTACGCATGGCCACCCTTCTCGTAGGTCTCCATGATGCCGAGCCAGCGCTTGAGATCGCACGCGAAGCTCGTGCTGGTGGTTGCATCGATTGCGTTGCGCGCGCGTTGCGAGAGCATGACCAGGGCGCAGCACGGCGAGCTGCTCCAGCCCTTTTGCGGCGCACTGATCAGCACGTCCACGCCGATGGCCTGCATGTCGACCCACATCGCACCCGATGCGACGCAATCGAGCACGAACAGCGCATCGACGGCGTGCGCGGCCTCGGCGACGGCGCGCATATAGGCGTCGGGCAGGATCATGCCGGAAGCGGTCTCGACGTGCGGCGCGAACACCATCTGCGGCCGTTCGTTGCGGATCGTCGCAACCACTTCCTCGATGGGCGCCGGCGCGTAGGGCGCTTGCGATCCCGCGCGAATGGGGCGGGCCTTGAGCACGGTCTCGTGCGATGGAATGCGGCCCATCTCGAAGATCTGCGTCCAGCGATAGCTGAACCAGCCGTTGCGGATCACCAGGCACTTGCGGCCGGTGGCGAATTGCCGCGCCACCGCTTCCATGCCGAACGTGCCGCCGCCGGGCACCACGGCGGCGGAAGGGGCGTTGTAGGCGCGCTTGAGCGTCGCGGCGATGTCGCGCATGACACCCTGAAAGCTCGCCGACATGTGATTGAGCGCGCGATCGGTGAACACCACCGAGTATTCGAGCAATCCATCGGGATCGACGTTGGGCAGTAGGCCTGGCACGATGAGGCTCCGGATCGGGAAGGTTCGGCTGAACGGCAAGGCTAACATGCCCACCCGTTGGGGCCGACCTCGACGCGCATTGAATGGCCTGGCGCGGGCCATCGCCTCGCTGCACGCTGAGCGATGTTGGCGCTGTCGGCTAGTCCGCGATGCGCGCCATGTCGGAAGGCGCGAGGCGCGCGCCGGTGAACGCATTGGGCGGACATATCGCGCCCAGTTGCTCGAGGTCGTTGCGCGTGAGAACCAGATCCAGCGCGCCCAGATCGACGAAGCGGCCGAAATAGTGGCAGTGCGGGAAGATGGTGGCGCCACCGAAGTCGCCGGCGAGCGGCATCACGCTTCGCATCGGCAGGCCGCGCGAGGTCTTGAGGTCGTAGAACGCGGGGTAGGGCGGGATGGTGACGTTCATCACGCGTTCCGCCGGTGCATTGTCGTCGATGCACGTCCAGCGACCATCGTCGCCAAGGCGCGCCGGCTTCTTCCCGATGTAGTAACTGCCGTCGTCGACTTCGAGCGTGAACGGTGTCTCCGCCCACACGTGGCTGCTGACCGTAGGTCCCACCGGGAGCCCCACGTACACCTTGCCGGGATCGAGGATGATGTCGAGCGCGTGCTTGCCCACGGCACCCACCGCGTGCGGAAGCTTGAGCGTCCTGCCGAGCTCGGACTGCGCTTGGGGCGACACGCGCAGCCCCTGGCTCAGCAACTCGAGCTTGAGGACGACGGGGTGGTAGTGACGATGCTTCGGCCCGTGCTTCAGATGAGTCGCGGGCTCCCATCCGTTGAACAACGCGTCGGTGGCCGTGTCCGTGTGTCGCAGCTCGTCGACGCCGCGGTGCTCGTGCAAAGTTTCCACGGGAATCATCGCTTCTCCATGCTGTTACGCCGCGTTACGCCGCGTCGAAATAGATCTCGTGCAGCTGTGTTTCCATGAACCTGCGCGCGGCCTGCGTGGCGCCCTTGATATGCCGGCGAACGGCACGTTCCACGCGCACCGGGTCGCGCGCGCGCAGTGCGGCGAGCAACGCACGGTTGTCGGCGAGGATCTCCACGGCGCGATCGGGAAATTTCTTCACCACGATCGAGCCCAGGCTCCAGATGCGATCGTTGAGACCGCCGAGGATGCCGAGCAGTACCGTGTTGCCCGCCACTTGCGCGATCTCGTTGTGGAAGCGGCGACTCGCACGCAGGAACTCGTCGTAGCTCGCCTCTCGCAGCAGCGGCTCGCTTTGCGCGATCAAGGCCTCGAGTCGGTCGAGCACCGCAGCATCGAGCTTGGGCAGCGCCTCGCGCGCGGCCTCGACCTCGAGCAGCTCGCGAACGCGATACAGATCGAAGAGCTGGCGGGCCGTGATCGATTCGACGATGTAGCCCGATCCCAGGTCACGCTTGACGAGGCCCTCCTGCTCGAGACGACCCAGCGCCTCCTTCACGGGCGTACGGCTGAGCCGCAGCGAGCGCGCGATCTCGGTCGCCTTCAGGTGTTGCCGCGGACGAAACCAAAGGCTGGCGATGCCGTCCTTGAGGTACTCGTAGGCGCGCTGCTGCGAGCTCGTCGCATCCGAATCCATGGTGGATCCATTTTGTCATCAAGGGGTTATACTTGCAAGCCCGAAGCTCTGCCGACCTGGCATCGCGCCATCGCGGCTACAATGCGCACCTGATCTCTCCCCATGAAACGGCGCCTGGCCCCGACAGCAGCGTCTAACTGAGCGCCCCGCGCGAACCTCACCATCGTCTTGTGCCCTCCTGCAAGCCTCGTTGTTGCCAACGACCCATGCGTTGAGTCGCGCTGCGAGCATGCGTGCCTCGGAGGACGGCGCATGAACTTGTCCGGACAACGCATCGCGGTCGTCCACGCGTGGAACTAGCCGCGACGCTTGCGCTCGTTGCCGGAGGCGCCATCGCGGGCTTCGTCGCGGGCCTTTCCGGATTCGCGTTCGGCATGGTGGCGATGAGCGTCTGGATCTGGGCGCTCGATCCGGCGCTGGTCGCGCCGATGGTCGTGCTCGGATCGCTTACCGCGCAGCTGCTCGCGTTTCCGTCGGTGTCGGGTGCATTCAGCGTCAAACGCGTGCTGCCTTTCATCATCGGCGGATTGATCGGTGTGCCCGTCGGCGGGATGCTGCTCGGCATCATCGACGTGACGGCGTTCCGGACCTTCGTCGGCGTCGTGCTTGTCGCCTATTGCACCGCGATGCTGTTCCTGCGCGACCCCAAGCCGGTGCGCGTCGGCGGTGCGCTCGCCGACGGCGCGGTTGGGGTCGTCGGCGGAATCATGGGCGGCCTGGCGGGCCTCCCGGGTCCTGCGCCGACGTTGTGGTGCTCGATGCGCGGTTGGGACAAGCACACCCAGCGCGGCGTGTTCCAGGCGTTCAACCTCGCGATGCACGTGCTCACGGTGAGCACCTACCTCGTCGCCGGACGATTGACGCTTGGCATCGCGAAGTCCTATCTGATCGTGGTTCCAGGCATCGTCGTTTCGACCTGGCTCGGAACGCGCGTCTACGCACGCGTGAGCCACACCGCGTTTCGCCGTGTCATGCTGGTGCTGCTGGCGCTGTCCGGCGCCGCGATGCTTCTCTCCGCGGCCCACCACGGCTAGCGATCGCGCTGCGTCGGCGGGGGCCGGTCCCACGACATCCCTTTACCGGCGAGCAGGCTCGGTGTCGGCGGCGCCGGATTGCGTGACAACCCGACGCGGACGCTACAATGGGCGCCCTCTTGCGCCTGCGTACGCCCGACCCCCAGGGAGACCGAAATGAACGGACGTCGTCAGTTGTTTCGTCAGGTGATCGTCACGCTGCTTGGCATTGCCGCGATCGGCGCCGCGCCGATCGGAGCGGCGCAGCAGAAGGTCCTCAAGTTCATTCCGCAAGCGGATCTGCGGATCCTCGATCCGATCACGACCACGGCGTACATCACCCGCAATCACGGGTACATGGTGTACGACACGCTGTTTGCGACCGACGCGAAGTTCCAGGTGCAACCGCAGATGGTCGACAAGTACGAGGTGAGCGCCGACAAGCTGACCTACACGTTCACGTTGCGCGATGGCCTCAAGTTCCACGATGGCCAGCCGGTTCGCTCGGCCGACTGCATCGCATCGATCGAGCGCTGGGCCAAGCGCGACGCGTTGGGACAGAAGCTCGCCGAGGCCACCGACGCATGGAAGGCGGTCAACGACAAGACCTTCACGCTCCATCTCAAGCGTCCCTTCGCGCTCACGCTGGAAGCGCTCGCGAAGCCGTCGTCGAACGTGCCGTTCATCATGCCCGAGCGCATCGCGAAGACCGATCCATCGACCAACATCACCGACGCGACCGGATCGGGACCGTTCAAGTTCGTGAAGGACGAATGGGTGCCCGGCAGCAAGGTCGTGTACGTGAAGAACACCGACTACGTCCCGCGCAAGGAGCCGCCTTCGTGGGCGGCCGGTGGCAAGGTGGTCAAGGTCGATCGCGTCGAGTGGATCTACATTCCCGATTCGGCGACGGCGGCGGCCGCGATCAACGCCGGCGAAGTCGACTGGTGGGAGCAGATGCCGCCCGACCTCATCCCGCTGCTGGCGAAGAACAAGCAGGTGAAGGTCGAGAACATCGATCCGCTGGGCTCGATGGGACTGCTCCGATTCAACTTCCTCCACCCGCCGTTCAACAACCCGAAGATGCGCCAGGCGCTGTTGTACGTCGTCGACCAGAAGGACTACGTGCTCGGCGTGGCCGGCGACATGAAGAACGGTCGCACCTGCTATTCGTTCTTCACCTGCGGCACGCCGCTATCGAGCGAAGTCGGCGCCGAGCCGATGAAGGGCAAGCGCGACTTCGACAAG
>DATKLH010000600.1:0-12132 GCA_035542515.1 Casimicrobiaceae bacterium | reverse complement strand
GTTCGCGAAACTGAATTGGACGAAAGGCCCGCGCTGGAGGTCACGCTCGTTTTGAACGGTGTGCGTGCGCTGGCCGACGATGCCGACGCGCAGCCACTTCAGCGGGCGCCAACCGAGCTCCGACCAGGCGTAGAAGTAGCTGTCGGCGTGATGATCGCGATCGGCGACGTACTCGGCTTCGACGTACGCGTCGACCGACTGGTAGGCAATGCTTGCCTCGACCCCGGCAACGGCTGCGTGCGCGGACCCGAACAGCACGCCGGCGATCGGGGTGACCTCGTAGGTTACCGCGTCACCACGGGCGAGCTTCCAGCCGATGAAAGCCGACGTCGCTCCTTGTGCCTCGTAGTTGTGCCGGGCCTCGAAGCGCAAGGACCCGCGGTTGACCGCCACCACACCGACGACGAAATCGGACTGGTCGCGCATCGCGTAGTACGAGCCGGTGATGCTCGCCGAAAGCTCCGGCGATTCAACGGTGCCCATCGGATCGTCCGGTTGCGCACCGCGCGCTGCTGTCGATATCGCGATCGCGAGCGTCGCCAGCATGGCGGCGAGAGCGTAGCGGGTCATCCGCCCAGCGCCTTGACCGCTGCAATGAGGGCGGCACCCAGCAGCGCCATCGCAATCCCGGTCATGAGAGGCCGCACATGTCCGCCGTAGCTCCCAAGCGCAAAGCCGGCGAAAAAGAGCAATGCCAGCGTGACGATCTGCGAAACCCGCATCGCGACCACGGCTTGCTCGATGAACATGAACGGAAGCACGACCGGAAACGTCGCGAGAACGACCAGGAGGAAGATGCCCGCCGCGGAGAGATAGTCGTCGCGCCCAAGCACGGGCCGCGACGCTGCGGGCAGCGCGAGCAGCCGCCGTCGCATCCCTTCCAGCTCTTCGGGGCCGGTCATCGCAACGACGTGCGTGGGCAGTGCCTGCTCGATCAGGCGATGGGCCTCCTCGCTGCCCGCTCCGGTCACGAGCCGCGCGAGCGTGCGGTTGCGCGTGCGCTCGGTGAGCGTGCGCACGAGGTACATGACCGCATCGACGAGACCCCAGGCGAGGTTGCATCCGAGCGCGGCGGCCAGCACCGTCCTCACCTCGCCACGGCCGGCCGTGGCGATGGACAGCGATCCGACGATCGTGACCGCCATGATCAGGCCGAACAGGATCTCCGAGATCCGATCCACCGGATCGAGCAGCCGTTCGCGCTCCTTGTTCCCGTCGCGCAATGCGTCATCCATCGATTCTCCCTCGGTCGCGGCGGTATCGATCCAGCGTGGGAACGCGCGCGGAGGCAGCACTACCCAGGACATTGGTTATGACCAACACAAGTGACGCCGCAATGCACCCGGCTTCGACCTCACCAACGCGAAGATTCGGTCGCGCGAGCATGCGCTTCCGGCGCGCCGAACGCTACATCAAGCGCAAGCTGGCGTGGGGCCGCTTCTACCGTACCGCCAGCTACCTCAAGTCGTCCCTCTGGATCGTACCCTTCGTCGCCATCGTGCTCGTGCTGGCGATGGCGCCACTGCTGAGAGGACTCGATCGCTGGCTCGGCTGGCGCTTCGTCGGCCTGGAATTGTCCGGAGCGCAGGCGCTGTACCAGACCGTCATCACGCTTACGCTGTCGTTCATGGTATTCACCTTCGGCAACCTGCTCGTCGCCATCCAGGTGGCGAGCGGCCAGCTCACGCCGCGCATCATCGCGACGGCCCTGCTTCGCGACAACGTCGTGCGCTACAGCGTGGGCCTGTTCGTCTTTACGCTGATCTTCGCGGTTTCGGCGCTGAATCGCCTCGACCGGAACGTGCCCGAGCTGGTCGCGCTCGTCACGGTGTTGCTCGGCATCGGCTGCATGGCGACGTTCCTGTTCCTGATCGACTACGCCGCACGGCTGTTGCGACCGGTCAGCATCTGCGCGCGCATCGGCAACGACGGACTCGCGGTGATCGAGGTGGTGTACCCGGAGCGGAAGGCAGACGCCGCTCAGGACGAACCCGGCTCGCGGGCACGCCTCGGCAACGCCGCGCGCATCGTGACACATTCGGGCAACTCGGAGATCGTCCTCGCCGTCGACCTCGAAACGCTGGTTGCCGAAGCCGAGCGCCACGACGGCATCGTCGAGTTCATTCCCCAGGTCGGCGATTTCGTGGCTTACGAGGAACCGCTTTTCGCGCTCTACGGGGGCGCCGCATCGATCGACGATCGCAAGCTACGCGCCGCCGTGGCGTTTGGTTCCGAACGCACCCTGGAGCAGGATCCGATGTTCGCATTCCGCATCCTGGTCGACATCGGGCTCAAGGCGCTGTCTCCCGCGATCAATGATCCGACCACGGGCGTGCTCGCGATCGACCAGGTCCACAGGCTGCTGCGGGCGATCGGCAAGCGCCAGCTGCAATGCGATGACATCACCGACGACCAGGGACGCGTGCGGGTCGTGTTTCGAACGCCGAACTGGGAAGACTACCTCAACGTGGGCTGCAACGAGATTCGCACCTGCGGCGCGGCCAACATCCAGATCGCGCGCCGCCTTCGCGCAATGCTCGATAACCTGGCGGCATCGCTGCCCGAGCATCGCCTGGCTGCGCTGAACGCCGAGCGCGCGCGGCTCGATCGCGCGATCGAATCGCTGTACCCGATCCCCGACGATCTTGCGCTGGCGCGCATGCCGGACTCGCAGGGCCTCGGGGGGTCGTGGGGCCAGCGCCGCGAGCACCGCGGCTGAAGCGACGACGGGGGGAACAACGCGCTCATGTGCGCGTGTTTGCTCGGCATCATCGCTGCAGCCACCGTGTTCGCGTGCCATGCTCGATCTCGCCGACATCGTCGTCGGGGGCTTCCCAACCGGTTCACGGTCGGCCGCACGGGTTCCGCCGATTGACCACTGCTGCCGTATTCGTCCGCAAACGACGGTGTCGAGCCGTGCGTGTCGAGATATGCGAGGACCGGCGGCGGCCTTTGTGTCCATCATAAGCGCTGCCACGTGCCGATCGGTGCTTGGTTTCGCGATTCAAGCCAACCGACCGGTTATCCGATCGGCACCGCGTGCCAAGCCCCCATCAGATCCATGAGGAGTAATTCCATGTTCCGACCCTTATTCCGTTTCGGCCTGGCGTTGGTCGCCCTTGTCCTGCTGCAGCCGGCCACCGCTGCACCGACGGGACAACAGCAGCTCGTCGACCGCGCCCAGACCACGCTGAGCAACTTCCTGCGCGACCCGCAGATGTCGTGGCTGCAGAAGAACCTGCCGCGCGCGAAGGGCGTTCTCATCGCACCCGAAGTGGTGAAAGCCGGGTTCATCTTCGGCGGCTCCGGCGGCCGCGCGGTGTTGCTCGCGCGCGACGCAGAAACCGGCGAATGGCGCGGCCCGGTGTTCTACACGCTCGCCACCGCAAGCTTCGGATTCCAGGCCGGCGTCGCGGGCTCCGAGAACATCACGCTCGTGATGACCGAAAAAGGCCTCAACTCGCTGCTGGCCACCTCGGTGAAGCTCGGCGGCGACGCGAGCATCGCAGCAGGCCCGGTCGGTGCAGGCGCGTCGGGCGACATAGCAGCGGATTTCGTTTCGTTCGCGCGTTCCAAGGGCGTCTATGGCGGGCTCAATCTCGACGGCACGGTGATCACCGCCACCGACGATTGGAACAACGCGTACTACGGCAAGACGGTCCTGCCGCCGGATGTCGTGGTGCGCGGCACCGCGACCAACCCGCAGGCGGGCGCCCTGCTCGAAATGGTAAGCAAAGCGACGAAGTAGCGCCTCGCTGCGTGAGCATGTCGCGGTAGCAGGCCAACGGAGCGGCGCTCTTCGCGTCGCTCCGTCGTCGTTGGTGTGATGTCGACGCTGCACCAGGCGAGGCGCCACGGGGCGCACGTTGCGATTCCTTACCGATCCCGTTCCGGCATAAGCGCAAACCATGACCGCGCGCGATTTCATCGTCAAGGATACGCTGCGCAATGGCCAGGAAGTGACGTTTCGCGCCGTGCGGCCCGACGACGGCGCGCGGATCGCCAAGGCTTTCCGTCAGCTCGATCGCGAGTCCGTATACACCCGCTTCTTCACCTACAAGAGCGAGCTGAGCAACGCCGACCTCGCGCGCATCGAAGCCATCGATTTCGTGCGGCAGGTGATGCTCGTCGCCACGATCTTGCGCGAAGGGGACGAGATCGTGATCGGGGGCGCGAGCTACATCGCGCATGCCGCACCCGACGGCGCACTCACCGCTGAGGTCGCGTTCACCGTCGAGGAAGACTATCAGGGCCTCGGTATCGCCGGACGCCTGCTCGGATACCTCGTCGGCATCGCCCGCGATCACGGCATCGTCGGTTTCGAAGCGGACGTTCTCGCCGATAACAAGGCGATGCTCGCCGTGTTCACGCGTGCTGGCCTCCCCATGCGGCAACAGCGCGACGGTGGGGTCGTGCATCTTGCAATCGATCTGGTCACGCCGCGATGATCGCGCGTCCCCGTGCACTGCCGGGCGCGGCATTGTCGCGATTTGCGAAGACGGCCGCGAGCCCGCGGCCGCACCATCACTACCGTCGTAGGTGAGCGGTCGAGGGTGTTGTTGGCGTTGCCGCTCGATCCATCCGGCCTGCGCCGGTCGCTACGCGCTCTTCGACATGCAATCCTTCACCTCAACCGATCGCTGAGCTCATGGATGCCAAGCGCACTTCCCCGGCCCTGCCCGAACCGTCATGGTGGGCCTCGTTGTTCCCACCTCTGCAGTGGCTGCGCGATTACCAGCCTTCATGGTTGCGTGCGGACGCCGTATCGGGCGCAACGCTTGCGGCCTACGCTATCCCGGTATCGCTCGCCTATGCGTCGCTCGCGGGCCTGCCACCGCAGCACGGCATCTACTGCTATCTGGTAGCAGGCATTGCCTACGCGCTGTTCGGCTCATCGCGGCAGCTCGCGATCGGGCCGACCTCCGCGATCTCGATGCTGGTTGGCACCACGCTGGCCGGCATGGCGGCAGGCGATCCGGCGCGCTCGGTGCAGATCGCGGCGCTGACGGCCGGCGTGTTCGCGGTCATGAGCTTCATCGCGTGGGCGCTCAAGCTGTCGTCGCTGGTCAACTTCATCAGCGAGACGATCCTGGTCGGTTTCAAGGCGGGCGCAGCGTTCACCATCGCACTGACGCAACTGCCGAAGCTGTTCGGCGTGAAAGGCGGTGGCGACCAATTCTTCGAGCGCCTGTGGGTGCTCGGCGGGCAGATTCCCGATTCGAACCTGATGGTCCTCGGCTTCGGGGTGGTCGCCATAGCGATCCTCGTGCTCGGCGAGAAGCTGCTGCCGTCGCGACCCGTCGCACTGCTGGTGGTCGCAGCATCGATCGTGATCATTTCGGTGACACCGCTCGGGCAGGCCGGCTTCAAGACGGTCGGCGTGCTTCCGGCCGGGTTACCCGATCTCGCCTGGCCGTCGTTGCGCGCACGCGACATCGACGGCATCGTGCCGCTCGCGTTCGCCTGCTTCCTGCTCGCGTACATCGAGGGCGTATCGGCCGCCCGCGCGATCGCGGCCAAGCACGGTTACGAGATTGACGCGCGGCAGGAGCTGTTCGCGCTCGGTGCGGCCAACCTCGCCACGGCATTCGCCCAGGGCTATCCTGTCGCCGGCGGACTGTCGCAATCGACGATCAACGAAAAGGCCGGCGCCAAGACGCCACTGTCGCTGGTGTTCGCATCGATCGTCATCGGCTTGTGCCTGGTGTTCCTCACCACCCTGCTGCGCAACCTGCCCGACGTCGTGCTCGCCGCGATCGTGCTCGTCGCCGTGAAAGGGCTGATCGACGTCAAGGAACTGCGCCGCATCTGGTCGCTCAGCCGCATGGAGTTCGCGATCGCGATGGTCGCGTTCTCGGGCGTATTGCTGCTGGGCATCCTCAAGGGCGTGCTCGTTGCGGCAATCGCGTCGATATTGTTGCTGATCCGCCGCGCTGCGTACCCGGACGTGGCACAACTCGGGCGCGTACCGGGGACCAAGCGCTACTCGGACCTCGAGCGCAATCCGGACAACGAGACGATACCCGGCGTGCTGATCGTCCGCGTGGGGTCCGGTCTGTTCTACTTCAATGCCAGCCACGTGCGCGACCAGATCCGGCGGCTCATCGCCGCGCGGCAGGATGGATTGCGCCTGGTCATCTGGGATCTTTCGACCTCGCCCTACGTGGACATCGCCGGCGTCCGCCTGCTCGGTGACCTGCAGCGCGAGCTCGCCGCACAGAACGTCGCACTGAGGATCGTCGATGCACACGCCGGCGTGCGCGATCTCGTCCGCAAGGAAGTCGGAACGAGCATCGGTGAGGTCAGCCACAGATACTCGATCGACGACGCGATCACGCAGACCGCGTCCCCTTCACTTGCGATGGCATGAGATGCGGCCCCGCACGCGGTCTCGCGACCATGCGCGGCGGACCCATTCGATGTACGCGTTTCGCAAATGCAGACCGACGCGGCACGGCCGAGGCTGATCCGGATCGTCGAGCTCGTTGCAATCGCGCCGGCGCGGCGCACGATCGACATGCGTTCGGCTTGCCCGTAGTCGGCATCGCAGCCGTGATCACCGCCACGCTCTCGGATGCGCGTGCGCTCAGGCCGCGGATCGCGCGCTCGGCTGTGATTCCGCTCCGTACGGCCTCCAAGCATCGTCGCGTGCCGCGCCTCCCTGCGCAAAGTCGGCTGGCGCACGATCGTGGTCAGGCCGCCCTCTCTTTTGGTCGGCGCGAATCTCCTCGCACGTCGGCTGGGTAATGCCGACATGCCCGTGACCGGCGCGGTTCCCGAAGCGGTTGTCACGCTGCTTGCGGCAGCGACGCTATTCACGGTGATGTTCAGCCTCGGTATCGGCGTGGGATGGGTCGATTTTCGCTGGGCCGGGGGCCACGCCCGCTATCTTGCGAAGGGCCTGTTCTGCGTGTTGGTCGCGGCACCGGCGATCGCGCTCCTCGTCGCTCGCGTCCTCGGGCTTTCGCGCGAGGCCGAAATCGGTGTCGTCCTGATGGCGATCGCGCCCGGCGCGCCGATTGCGTTGCGTCGCTCGGTCGACGCTGGCGGCCATCGATCTTTCGCGCCGGCCCTGCAGATCCTGCTGGCATTGCTCGCCGTCGTATCGATGCCGGCATCCATCGCGGCGCTCGACGAGCTCTACGCAGGGACGGCGAGCATCGCACCTTGGGACGTCGCGAAGCAGGTGTTCGTCGCGCAGCTTCTGCCTATCGGGCTCGGCATGCTGTTTCACACCACGTTGCCGGCGCAGGCGGTGCGGCTCGCTCCTCACCTTGCGCGGATCTCGAAGGTGCTGCTGGCACTCCTTGTGATCGTTGTTCTGGTCGACGTGTCCGAAGTCGTCGTCAGGGCCGGTTCGCGTATCGCGTTGAGCATCGGGCTGACCACGATCATGCTCCTCGCTGTGGGACACTGGTTCGGCGGGCCCGAGCGATCGACGCGCACCGCAGTGGCGATTTCGAGCGCGATGCGCAATCCCGGCCTCGCACTGCTCGTCGCCACGGTCAATGGAGCACCTGCCGTCGTCATTGCGACCGTGCTCGCATACGTGGTCGTGTCGGCGTTCATCGTACTGCCCTACGTGCTGTGGCAACGACGTCGGGCGTCGCAACGCGGCGAGCAGATCGCCTGATCGCCAAATCCTCGATTCGTTGCTGCCGACTCCCGCGATCCGCGGCGACGCAGACGCGCGCGACGCGAGCACCGAGACGGTCACGTGTCGCGAATTGCAAGGACTGCGACCCCGACGTCGACTACGCTGGTGCTTGAGGGCCATTCGCCGTCACGAGCACGCGGGCGGGAAAGGGTCGAGCAGGCTGCGAGGACGCCCCGATGCGCGTCCCATCACGGGCTGAGCGTCGCAGCCGAGATACACACGTCGGGCCGTTTCGACTGCGGACCCCACGACAGTGCCATGACCATCCGGCTCCACATCGCGCACGAGGTCGCCCGCACGCTCCACCTCGCGCGCGACCAGCGCACGGCGCCGACGCGTGCGCCGCTCGGCGATGGCGCGGAGCACGCGTTCGCGACCGAGCACGACGCCACCACGCCGGCCACGGACGATCCTGGAGCGCGTCATCGGTTTGCCGGCAAGCTGGCACTGATCACGAAATGAGATGAACCAACCGTCGCCTCCATCGGCATCGCGCAGTGCGAGTCCCCGGTGCGGCGCGACGCGACAATGATGGAGACACGTCATGGATGAACGTCGATCGATTGCGCTCGATGCTGGCCGCCAACCGGCGGGAACGAGAACTCGGCGCGCAACAGCGGCGGCCAAGCGCGAAAGCTTCACCGACGCTGCGCCCGCGAAGTTCCTGTCGCGCGACGAGCGAGTAGCGGAGGGGAAGGCGCTCCGCGATAAAGTGCCGCGCGAGGCGCATGCGAGCTTCAAGACCCCATCCAAAGGTCGCGACCCGATCGCGCTGCTGGAAAAGTCCAATCGCGACCGGCTGCCCGAGCTCGTACCGATCCGCTACGGCCGCATGTTGCGCAGCCCGTTCACGTTCCTGCGCGGTTCCGCGGGGGTGATGGCGAGCGACCTGGCGACCACACCGAGCAGCGGAGTTCGCGTGCAGGCCTGCGGCGACTGTCACCTGTCCAACTTCGGCATGTTCGCCACGCCCGAGCGGAACCTCGTCTTCGACATCAACGATTTCGATGAAACGCTGCCCGCTCCGTGGGAATGGGACGTCAAGCGGCTCGCGGCAAGCTTCGTCGTGGCGGCCCGGGACAACCGTTGCTCCGCCGACGAAAGCCGCGAGGCTGCAGTCGAGTGCGTGCGCGCCTACCGCGAGCACCTGCGCGAGTGCTCGAAGAAGAGCCCGCTGGATGTCTGGTATGAACGACTGGACACGCAGTCGCTGATCGAGCGCGCGCCCGACGCGCGGGCGAGGAAGACGCGCGCGGGCATGGCGGCCAAGGCGCGCCAGCGCATCGGCGAATTCCTGTTGCCGAGGATCTCGACGGGGGTGAGCGGGCGTCGCCGTCTGATCGATCAGCCGCCGGTCCTCTTCCATGTCCCGGACGACGACGCGGAAGCACGATTCCGCGCGGGGCTCGAAGACTATCGCCTGTCGTTGCCCGACGATCGGCGCGTGCTGTTCGATCGCTACCATTTCGAGGACGTCGCCCTAAAGGTCGTGGGCATCGGTAGCGTGGGGACACGCTGCTACGTGGCGCTGCTGTTCTCCGACGATGGTCATCCGCTCATCCTGCAGTTCAAGGAGGCATGCACTTCGGTCCTTGCGCCCTACGCCGGAAAGAGCGTGTACGAGAACCAGGGCCAGCGCATCGTCGTCGGACAACGTCTGATGCAGTCTTCGAGCGACATCTTCCTGGGGTGGGCACACAGTCATCACCGCTTCCATTTCTTCGGTCGCCAGCTGCGCGACATGAAATTCGCCATACCCATCGAGGGGGCGTCGGCAGCGGAGCTCAAGCGCTATGCAGGGATCTGCGGCATCGTGCTGGCCCGCGCACATGCAAGGTCGGGGGATGCGGCGAGGATCAGCGGTTACCTCGGCAAGTCCGATGTCTTCGATCAGGCGGTCGGCCAGTTCGCGGTCGCGTACTCGCAACAAACGGTTCGGGACCATGCCGCGCTGATCGCGGCGGTGAAATCCGGCCGGATCGACGCGTTGGTGGAGACCGATCTGTAGAGGTGAGGGTCGCGTTCATCGCTCACTGATCTCGCACAGTTCGCGTACCAGCCGCGTGCGGAGCCTTCGCCGAAGCCGGTTGCCGGACTTGAGATGAGGCATCGCGCCCGGACCGACGAGCCGGCTGCCCGGCGCGTCGGCGAGCGCCATGACGTGTGATTGATGCCCCGGACTCGACCGAAACCAGCTCTCCGGATCTGATGGCGCCTCGCTTCTTTACGGGACGAGCAGCCAGAACGTCTTTGCACACGATATTTAGAAGCGCAATTCAACCCCGGGCATGATCGCATCGAAACGGATGCGTTCGTTCGTCGCGTTTTGTTCATTGCCCAGCGAACACTGGAGGTCGTCGCAGTTCTGGACATCCGGTCGCCTGTCACGCCTCGGTCGCACAAGGCATCGGCTTGCAGCACATTGCGCGCTCGTCGGACGTGCGCGAACGATCGAGCAGGGGAACGCCATGCGACCGCCCTCCTTCGGCATCACAAGACAGAGCGTGTCCAACGCGCGAGTGGCGTGGAATCAGAGCAGCCAGTCGATCGGAAGGATCGACAGCACGTCCACCTTGGAGCGCCGCCACCAGGTCGTGTGCGGCTCGGTGTCGTAGCGGATCTCGCCGGCCGCGGTGCGCTCGATCCATTCGAGGCTGCGGCCATCGGGCAGTAGACGCACCTCATAGGCGAGCTGCGGGACAATCGTATCGAACGTATCGGTCAGGCGTTGCGCGAGGATCGCACTCTCGATCACCAGCCCCATCTCGGTGTTGAGCCGCGCCGATCGCTGGTCGAGGTTGAACGATCCTACGAAGATGCGCTCGCCGTCGACCGCAAAGGTCTTGGCGTGCAGCGCGGCGGCGCCGCTGGAGCCGATGCCGCTCGTGTCTTCGTGCTCGGCTGGCGGCCGTGTCGCCTTCAGCTCGTAGAGCTTCACACCGGCTCGCAGCAGTTCGATGCGTCGAGGTCCGTAACCCGCATGTATCGCCGTCACGTCCGTCGACGACAGCGAGTTGGTCAGGACGCGAACCCTTACGCCTCGCCCGGCTACTGCCACCAACGCAGCCATCCCCGCATCGCCCGGCACGAAGTACGGCGATACCAGATCGAGCGACCTTTGCGGGCGGCCCATCGCCTGCTGAAGCTCCGGAAACAGCAGGGTGTCGATGCGAGCGGTATCGTCGACCGTCTTCGCAGGGTCGTCGTGCAGAACGAGCGCTGGTGTCCATTCGAAATCGAGCGTGCGGTCCAGCAGTTGCTGCACCATGGGTGTGTCGCGCACCGCATCGATATAGGTGATCGACTCCGCGTCCATCCGGATCGACGCGAACTTCGCGGCGAGATCGGCCGCGCCTCGCGCACCGACGATCTCCGCGGCCGGATAGGCCGACGCACTGTTCCAGTACGCGTCGAACTCCCTCGACACCTCGGGTACGGCGGCTCCCACTGCAACAACGTCGAGGTCGGTGAACGCAACCTCGTCGCCCGCTGCGAAGTACTCGTTGCCGATGTTGCGTCCGCCCACGATCGCAACCTGGTTGTCGACGGTGAACGACTTGTTGTGCATGCGGCGGTTTACGCGTGCGAAGTCGGTTACGAAGTTCAACGCGCGCAGTCCGCGCTGCAGAAGCGGGTTGTAGAGGCGCACCTCGATGTTGGGATGCGCATCGAGCGCGACGATGGTCGGGTCCAGGCCGCGCGTGTTCACATCGTCCAGCAACAGGCGTACGCGCACGCCGCGCTCCGCAGCTCGCCAAAGCGCCTCGAACAGCAGGTAGCCGACCTGGTCGCCGTGCCAGATGTAGTACTGCGCGTCGATGGATCTCTCGGCGGCGGCCGCCAGCAGCACGCGCGCCGCGAAAGCATCGTGCGGATTCGGAACCGCGTGAATTCCGGTCTTGCCCGGATGCGCCGCGACACCGTTGGCGACAGCACGGCCCAGCCGCGTTTGCGCCGTATCGGCAAAAGCGAGGGTCGAGCCGCGGCCTTCGAGCGAGGGCAGCGTCGCGCAACCGGCGAGGAGCGCCAGGAATGCGATCGCGATGAGCGACCACGCCGTGCGCCTCATCGCGCCGCTCCCGATCCACGCGGTCGACCTCGCCGCGCAGCGCGAAGCAGACCTCACTTTTGCTGCTGTTGCTGCTTGCTGCCCTTGATGTTGCCGGCCACGCCACCGGCCACCGCGCCGATCGCGGCGCCGGTCCAGCCGTCACCACCTGCAAGGGATGCGATCCCCGCGCCCGCAACCGCACCTATAGCGCCGCCGGTGACCGTCCCCTGCTCCTGCGGCGTCATGGTCGTGCATCCAAAAGCGGTCGCCGCCGCGATCGCCATCACCACTGCAATGCGCTTCATGCTCGCCTCCGTTACGGATTGTTCTGGAGCCCGGGTACGACGATCTCGAACCAGATCGTCTCGAGCACCGACTGCTGAAGTCGATCGGGATGGGCCGCATACCACGCATCAAGCGTCTT